>CAJAXU010000531.1 GCA_903948045.1 uncultured beta proteobacterium
CGTGCGGCGCTGGCCGCCAAAGACGATGGGGAGCGGCAGATCGCGCGCGTGATGGCGCATTACGAAGAGCGTCTGACGGCCTACCAGAGCGTGGATTTTGACGACCTGATCAGTTTGCCCCTGAAGTTGTTACAAGACCATGAGTCGGCCAGGCAACGCTGGCAGGGCTTGATGGGGCATGTTCTGGTTGATGAATACCAGGACACCAACGCCACCCAATACGAGTTGCTTAAATTGCTGGTCGGGGGCAACCCGGCCAGCCAAGCGCGCTTCACGGCGGTTGGTGACGATGACCAGTCCAATTACGGCTGGCGCGGCGCCACGCTGGACAACCTGCGTAAGTTGCCAATCGATTTCCCGAGCCTCAAGGTGGTCAAGCTGGAGCAAAACTACCGTTCCACCAGTGCCATTTTGCGCGCTGCGAATCACGTCATCGGTCCCAACCCCAAACTGTTTCCTAAGAATCTGTGGAGCGATCTGGGCGAAGGTGAGCCGGTACGGGTGGTCGACGCCGACAGTGAGGAGCATGAGGCCGAACGCGCCGTGGCGCGTATCCAGAGCCTGCGGGCGGGCACGCAGCTCAGTAGCGGCCCGCAGTACCAGGAATTCAAGGACTTCGCCATCCTGTACCGAGCCAATCACCAGGCCAAGACTTTTGAAAAGGCCCTGAGGAAGGCCCAAGTCCCTTACAAAGTGTCCGGCGGCACCAGCTTTTTTGACCGTGCCGAGATCAAAGACCTGTGCGGCTGGTTCCGCCTGTGGCTCAATCCAGACGATGACCCAGCGTTTTTACGGGCAGTCACCGTGCCCAAACGCGGCGTTGGCCATCAGACCCTGCAGCAGCTCGGCACCTTTGCCAGCCGTTACCGTATCAGCCTGTTTGAAGCGCTGTTTGCCGCATCGCTGGGCAGTGTGCTCAGCAGCAAGACGATTGGCAGCTTGCACGAATTTGGCCGCTACGTCAACGACCTGAGCTACCGGGCGCGCCACACCAGTGGCGCCGAAGCGGCTGGGGTGTTCCTGCGCGACTGGCTTAAAGAGATCGACTATGAAAAGCACCTCTACGATGGCGAAGACAGTGCGGCTCTGGCCGCCGCCCGCTGGAGCAACGTGATGGATTTTTGCGACTGGATGTCGGCGCGCTGCGGCGGTCAGATCTCGGATGTGGCGGGTGTCAGCACCGCCGGTGAGGTGAAGAGCCTGCTGGAGGTGGCACAGACGGTGTCGTTGATTTCTACCTTGAATGAGCGGGAGAAGGATCAGAATGTGGTCACCCTCTCCACGCTGCATGCGGCCAAGGGCTTGGAGTGGCCCCATGTGATGCTGGTGGGCGTGACCGAGGGCATGCTGCCCTTTCGCGCCGGCGAGGACGCCGGCGCCGACGAGGTGGCCACCCGGCTCGAGGAAGAGCGGCGCCTGATGTACGTCGGCATCACCCGTGCCCAGCGCAGCCTGGCCGTGAGCTGGAGTCGGCGGCGCAAGAAGGGGCGTGAACTGGTGGCGGTGCTACCGAGTCGGTTCATCGCTGAAATGGCATTGGACGCCAAGACCGTTCGCGAAGATCCGCGTGAAAAATTACGCGCCTTGCGGGCCGAATTTGCACAAAGGGCGCAGGACAACGCAGCGGCGCTGGCGCGCATCAGTTAAGGCCGAGATACTCATGAAAGCGAAAGACGCTATATTTTTAATAGCTATAACTCTAGTATTCACGGGGGCTCAGGCCCAAAATGATGCAAAAGTTGCGTCCCTGCCCGATTGCCCCTTGATCAGTGAGCTCAGCCCCGACCACCTGTTTGGGCTATGGCGTGCCGAATTTTCGGGCTTGCTGCCAGGCGCCACGCTGCTGCTTGAAAAGCACCCGCAGTGGCCGGGCAGCTTCAGCGGCGGCGTGAATCGGGCCGGCGTGCAAAGCCGCATTTCCGGCGAGCTGGAGGCTGAGGAGTTCAGCCTTGAAGAGTCGGCTGATGGGGTGCAGGTGTCGGCCGTCTGGCAAGGCACTCTGCTGGCAGGCTCATGTGGCAAGGAGATTCGTGGCACATGGAACAGCGCGACAAACAGAACGCTTTACCCCTTCGTAATGCGCAAATTGCCGGGCTAACCCAAGCATTGGAGAACTTGCATGAACCAGCCCCTGGCCTCAGCGACGAACGACTGGTTGGCTGACACCCACCAGCCCGAAAACCTGTCGCATGAATTGTGCGACTACAACCTCTACACAGAGGATGCGGCCCTTACTGCCGCTGTGGTCCGTGAGGGCGGGCAATGGGGCGCCGCTGCCCTGACCGCCTTTGGGCAAGCCTGTGGCACGGCGGACTATCTGGCGCTAGGTCGGCAGGCCAACCAATACCTGCCTGAACTGGACACCCACGACCGCTTTGGGCGTCGCATCGATCAGGTGAATTTCCACCCGGCGTACCACCAGCTGATGGGCACTGCGATCCGCAATGGCTTGCATGCCTCGCCCTGGACCGAACCTGGCCCAGGCGCCCATGTGGTTCGGGCTGCGCACACCTACCTGCACACACAGGTCGAAGCCGGTCATGGCTGTCCCATCACCATGACCTTTGCGGCCCTCCCCACCCTGCGGCTGCAGCCTGAGCTGGCCCAGCTGTGGGAGCCCAGCATCACCGCGCGCCACTATGACCCGCGCAATCTGCCCATGGCGCAGAAACAAGGCCTGACCATTGGTATGGCCATGACCGAGAAACAGGGTGGCTCAGACGTGCGGGCCAACAGCACCAGGGCCTACCCGCTGGGCCGTGACGGTGCGGGTGACGCCTATGAACTGGTCGGACACAAGTATTTCGTCTCCGCGCCCATGTGCGATGCCTTTTTGGTGCTGGCGCAGGCCCCCGGTGGCCTGACCTGTTTCCTGTTGCCCCGCTGGCGCCCCGACGGCAGCAAGAACCCTCTCCAAGTGCTGCGCCTGAAAAACAAGATGGGCAATGTGGCCAACGCGTCGAGTGAAACCGAATTGCGCGGCGCACTGGCCTGGCGTGTCGGGCCTGAGGGGCGTGGCGTGCCCACCATCATCGAAATGGTCAGCCTGACCCGGTTTGATTGCATGCTGGGCTCAAGTGCCGGGATGCGCATGGCGGTGTCGCAGGCGCTGCACCACTGCGCCCACCGTGCGGCCTTTGGTGCCAAGCTGAACCAGCAAGCCCTGATGCAAAACGTGCTGGCTGACCTGGCGCTGGAGAGCGAGGCCGCCATGACGCTGTCGCTGCGCATGGCGCGCGCCCTGGACCAGCGCGGGCAGCCTCATGAAGACCTGTTGGTGCGCCTGGTCACGGCAGTGGGCAAGTACTGGATCTGCAAGCGCACACCTCAGCACGCTTACGAGGCGATGGAGTGCATTGGCGGCAGCGGCGTGATGGAGGACAGCATGATGCCCCGCCTCTACCGCGAAGCACCAGTCAACGCCATCTGGGAGGGCAGTGGCAATATCCAGTGCCTGGACGTACTGAGGGCGCTGGACAAGACGCCGGCGGTGCTGGAGGCTTTTTTTGCCGAGCTGGGCTTGGCACGGCGTGCCCATGCCTTGCTGGATCCATTTGTCGCCGCCCTGGCGCGCGATTTGCAGGACCTGCAGCAGCGCGAGTACCGCGCGCGCAGTCTGGTCGAGCGGATGGCGCTGGCCTTGCAGGCATCGCTGCTGTTGCAGCATGCACCTGACCATGTTGGGGATGCTTTTTGTCGGTCCAGGCTCGCTGACACCGGCGGATTGAATTACGGCACCCTGCCAACCGGCGTTAACGTGGCTGCCTTGATCGACCGGGCCACACCGCGCGTCGCTTAAGGCTTCAGGGCCGCTTGGCTCGGCGCTCGCCTCACAAAGCGCCAATGGTTCGCTGCGCAAGCCATTGCCACGGCCAGCAGCGCCGCTAGCGCCACGAGCAGTAGTGCGGGTTGCCAGGCACCGCCATAGGCATCGAACATACTGGCCTTGATGGCCCGAACGACCCAGGTCAGCGGCAACCAGGGGCTGATGTCCACGAACAGCCCACCGCTGAGCTCAACTGGGACAATGCTGCCAGAAGAGGTGAGCTGGATCGCGAAAAATAGCAAGGCCAGCCCCTTGCCCACATCACCGAAAGCCAGCGTTAGTGCAAAGATGATCAGCAAGAATGTGCTCGCCGCCACCACCAGTGTCAGAGCAAAGGCCCAGGGATGGGCCATCGGCATGTGGAGCCAGTAGCGAGCACACAACAGCACCAGCAGTGCTTGGACCAACACCACGCCGATGGGCAGCAGAATTTTGCCCAAGACCTTGCCCAGCCGGGAAAACAGCTGGACTTGCCGGGGCAATACCCTGACGTGGCACAGGAAGGCCACAATCCCGGCCCCGAGCCAGAGTGCCGCCGGGATGATGGTGGGCGCAAAGCCGCTGCCGTTGTTCAGCACCACGGCATCCACTTCCACCGAGGGCTGGACCGAGTTGGCCAACCCCAGCGCGCTGCCGTCCATTTCCTCCATGGGCCTGGGCAAGGACGCGGCCAACAGCCCGACTCCGGCAGCGACGTGGCGTGAACCCTCGCTGACTTTCAGCGTGCTCTCAGCCAAGCTGGCAGTGCCATTGCTCAGGGCTTTGGCGCCCGTGGCCAGTTCATCGAGTTGATCGTCGGCGGGCATTTTGCTCAGCATGCCACGCAGTGCCGAATTCATCGATGTCACACCCGTGGTCAGGCGACCCACGCCGTCGCTGAGCCGCGTCGCGCCGTCGGCGAGCTGAAGCTGCGCCCCGGTCGCCGCCTGCAGGCCAGTGGTCAGGCCGCTCAGGCCCTGGACAACCTGGGCTATGGTTGCGGTGGTTGGCGCCGGTACCAGACCGCTTTGCTGGGCCTGAGTTTGAAAGCCCAGCACGCTGTCTTGCAGGCGCTGACTGCCGGTGCGCAGCTCGCCGAGATTACGACCCAATTCGGCGTGGCTGCTCGACAACAAATCCGAGCCGGTTTTGAGCTGGTTCAACTCGGACCTCCTGGGGCGCTTGGACTCCACCGCCTGCAGCCCGGCGCCCAGTTCCTTAACCCCCGAGCTGAGTTGACCGACCCCCTGCTGCAGCCGCTCGGCACCCGCATGGACAGATTCGGCGCCCGTTGCAGCTTTCGCCGCTCCCACGGCCAACTCCGCAGCGCCGAGCTGCAGTTGCCGCACACCTTCATTGAGGTCCTGCAGGCTGCGTCGCGACCCGGTCGCATTGGACAACACCAAGGCCCAACGGCGTTCGTTCAGGCGCTCGTTCACTTCGTGCCCCAGCTCTTCGGCGAAGCGCCGGGCCAGGCCGGCAGTCTGGTAGCTGTTGCCCTCCGAGGTATAGACCACCAACTTGCCAGCGCCAGCCACCGCGCCAGGGACTGCGTTGGAACTGAAGTCGCGCGGGATGATCAAGGCAAAGGCCAATTGACCCTGGCGGACCATGGTTCGGGCAGTCTGTTCATCCGGCTGATCAATGAACCCGAACAAGTGGCGCGCTTTGAGCCGGCTCACCACGTCCTGCCCCATGTTGAAATCGTGCTCCCGGTACTTCACACCCTGATCAAGATTGACCAGGGCGACGCGTAGCGCCTCAGTGTGGGCTGCAGGATCCCAGATGCTGGAGAGGTAAAGCAGGCTGTACAGAGCCGGGATCAGGGCGATGACCAGCACTGAGACCAGCGTGCGCGGGTACCGGCGGTAAAACGACGCCTCGAGTCGGGCGATAGTCAGAATTTGCAGCAGTAGCTTCATGGCGCCAACCTCAAACGGGCCCCCCTGGGTGCCTCTTGCTTGCCATTAGATCATGTGATCGCGGCGCGCCAGTTCTGGAAAACGCCTAAACCAGAGGGCAGCGATCAGTACCGTACCCAAACCGCCGATCACGACTGAGCCGACCGGACCCAGCCACTCGGCCGTGGCACCGGATTCAAACTCGCCCAGTTGATTGGATGCCCCGATGAACAGCGAGTTGACGGCAGCCACGCGGCCGCGCATGGCATCTGGCGTTTCAAGTTGCACCAGGGTCAGCCGCGTGACGACACTGATGTTGTCGGCGGCGCCGGTCACCGCCAGCGCCAGCCAAGACAGTACAAAATTCGTGGACAGGCCGAACACCACCGTGGCCAGGCCGAACACAGCCACTGCGGCCAGCAAGCGCCGCCCAACACGGCGCCGCAGTGGCCACCGCATCAGCACCAGAGACATCAGCAGGGCGCCGACGGCCGGAGCCGCACGCAACAAGCCTAAGCCCTCGGGCCCGGTGTGCAGGATGTCGCGGGCGTACATCGGCAGCAGTGCCGTGGCGCCACCCAGCAAGACGGCAAACAGGTCCAGCGAGATCGCGCCCAGCAGCACTTTACGCTGCCAGACAAAGCCGACGCCTGCCAGCACGCTGTGCCAAGTCGCGGTTTCCTGCACAGGCTGATGGCGGTAGTGGACCAACAGTGTCAGCAGACACGATCCCAGCAACAATGCTGCAGCGCTGGCATAGACAGCACTGACGCCCTGGATGTAGAGCGCACCGCCCAGGGCGGGGCCACCAATCACGGCGATCTGAATGCCCGTGGCACTCAGTGCGATGGCACGCTGCAACAGCGCGGGGGGCACCAAGGAGGGTGTCAGGGCTTGTTGCGCGGGCATCTGAAAGGCGCGGGCCAGGCCCAACACGACTGAGATGGCAAAAATCAACTCGCGCGTGGCAAACCCGTCTTTCGCGGCCCACATCAGCAGCAGGGCCACCATGGCTTGGGTCAAGACGCACAGGGCAAAGATGCGGCCCCGGTGCAACCGGTCTGCGACATGTCCTGCCGGCAGCGCCATCAACAGCGCCGGGACAAACTGGAACAAACCCACCAGGCCAAGATCCCAGGCGCTGGACGTGAGGTCGTAGATATGCCAGGCAACGGCTACCATCAGCATCTGGTTCGCAGTGACGCCTGCCAGGCGCGCCAACCAGAAGCGGACGAACGGTTGTTGGGCCAAAAGCCGAGGCGGGCTGGTCGTTGACATCTGCCAAGCTTAGCAGCGCCGGCTTAGCTGCTAATGGCCGCGTCGCCCCGCATTGCCGACAAAAAGGCCAGCGCCCCGGCTTTGGTAAAGCTGTAGGGGTCGAAATGACTGCTTACCCCGTGGCGCAGCAGCAGTGGCCGGTTGGCTGTTGCGGCCGGGATGAACGACATTGACCAGTCGGCGAACATACGCTGTGAGATTTCGTCAAATTCAAGCACGGTCAGTTCGCTGTGTCGACTGTCGGCGAACAACTTGCTGAGCAGCAAGCTCACCGCAGACCGGTGCCCCTCGATCACCTGCAAAAAGTATTGATGGTCAAAGACCAGCAAGCCCGTCAGGTCCCGAACTTCATTGCGCAGGCGCGCTGTCTTGAGAATGGCGTCCAGAACTTCGCGGTTGACGGGCTTTGTAGCCGTGCTTGCATACACCAAGCGGATAAGCATGTATTTCCTTTAAAAGCCTTAACCTGCAGATTAAACGACTAATTTACTTACAAAATGTTGCTCTTAATCAATACGGATGGCGCATAAACTGGGGTCAGTTCAGATGATTCACGCCACTCGGCGAACCCATAATCAGCTACCACTTAGTTTGCCGCCTCGGCCAGAAACGTGGACAACAACGAAAAAATCCTTTGGACAAGAATGCCGTGATTCCATCCCTCACCACGAGCGCCTCGATGCGTTGGCTGCTTTGGGTGATCGCCTGCGCCGGCGCGCTGACCGGTGTGGCGTTACACCTTGACTGGGTGGTCTGGTCGGGTGGTGGCGCACTGGCCCTGCTGGCCATGGGGTGGCAACCCGCCTGGCTGGCAAGGTCGAGCAAGCCCGCTGCGCAGGCGTCAGGGCTTGGCAAGCAGGGACCGGCCGCCGGGTCGGACGACGCCCAGACTACCGCCCTGATTGATGCTGCAACCCAACTCTGGACCACCCATATTCAGCTGGCGCAGACGCAGATGCGCGATGCCACCGACGAGCTGCTGAAGGGCTTTATCGCCATCCTTGATGAGCTGGACAAGATCACGGCGCAGGGCGATGCGTCGAACAGCCACGCATTGGATCATCGGGCCAGCCTGCTGCAGGCCTGTGAGCAGGAGTTAAGGGCGCTGGTCCGAAATTTCAGCCATTTTGTCGAGTCCCGCGACAAAATGCTGGCCACGGTCAGCCGCTTGGATCAGGTCTCTGGGGGGCTGCGTGGCATGGCAGAAGACGTGGCGGTGATCGCCCGGCAAACCAACCTGCTCTCACTCAATGCCACGATCGAAGCCGCGCGCGCTGGCGAAGCGGGCCGAGGCTTTGCGGTGGTTGCGGCCGAAGTCAGGCGGCTCTCTGCGGCCTCGGGGGAAACCGGCAAGCGCATCGGCGATCAGGTGGTTGACTTTGGCCAGCAAGTGCAGCGCACTTTGGCCGAAGCCGCTGAGCGCGCGCAGGCCGACCGCTCTCTGGTCAGCGACTCCGAGGGCACGATCGGCTCCGTGGTCGAACGCGTCAACACCACCGTGACCGAGCTGAACCTGCGTGCCACTGAGTTGGGTGAGCGCAGTGCCGTGGTGCGGGCCCATGTGGAGCAGATGATGATCTCGTTCCAGTTTCAGGACCGGGTTCAGCAGATTCTGGACCAAATCACCCAGTCGATGGGGGCAGCCTGCGCCCGTCTGGCGCAGGGTCACCGTCCGGACTCTGAAGAATGGCATGCCCTGCTGTCGGCGGGCTACACCACCGAAGAACAGCGTTCAGGCCACGTTGAATTGGGTGCGGCCAAACCGGACGCCTCGTCGGCGACATTTTTTTGATCGCCTGGACCACAGGACAAGACTAAAAAACCTATGAGCAAAACCATTTTGATTGTGGATGATTCGTCGTCCTTGCGCCAAGTTGTCAACTTGGCGCTGACGCGTGCGGGCTATGAGGTGATCGAGGCTGTGGATGGGCTGGACGGCCTGGCCAAACTCGATGGCCGGAAAGTCAACCTGATCGTCAGCGATGTCAACATGCCGCGTATGGACGGCATTGCGTTTGTGACCCAGGTGAAGCAAAACCCTCGCTACAAATTCACCCCGGTGATCATGCTCACCACCGAAGGCCAGGACGCCAAGAAGGAGCAGGGTCGCGCGGCGGGCGCCAAGGCCTGGATCGTCAAGCCCTTCAGCCCGCCTGTTTTGCTGGATGCCGTGTCCAAGCTGATCCTGCCCTGAGTGATGCAGCATGCAAGACACCCTTGAACTACCCGCCGAATTGACGATTTACACCGCCAGTGCCACGCGCACAGCCTGGCTGGCTTGGCTGAGCCGCCCCGACTTCAACCCGCAGGGTACGGTTCAAATTGGCGGTGGCCAAGTTGACGATATTGATGGCGCGGGGGTGCAGCTGCTTGGCGCCTTGACCCAAAGTCTGGTCGAGCGTGGCCTCGCCTGGCGCGTCACGGCGCCCAGTGAGGCCTTGTTGGAAGCCTGTCATATGCTGGGTAGTCAGCAATGGCTGGTCGGCGCGCCAGCGCAGTCGGGCAGCCCATGAGCCGGCCCAGCGACGACGCGGACCAGAGCTTCATCGCGGAAGCCATGCCGGCCTTCATCAGTGAAGCGCGCGAGCAGGTCGAGGCGATCGAGCAGCTGCTGTTGCAGCTGGAGGAAAATCCGGGCGATCGCGAGCTGCTCGATGCCCTGTTTCGTTGCGCCCATACCGTCAAGGGTTCGGCCGGTATTTTTGGTTTGGACAAGGTGGTGGCCTTCACGCACCACGTTGAGACCCTGCTTGACAACATGCGTGAAGGCAGCGTCGCATTGGGGCCGCAGCTCAGCACCTTGCTGCTGGAGTGCAATGACCAGATCTTGCACCTGGTGGACTCTGCTGCCGACGAGGGCGCCGACTCGCAGCAAGACGCCGAGACCCGTGCTGACCTGATTACCCGCCTGCATGCCATCATGGGCGACACAGCCGCCGCCAAGCAGCCGGCCACAGTGCCGCCTGCTGATGCCAGCAAGCGTTGGCACATCTCGGTGCAGTTCGGGCCGGAATGCTTCAGAAATGGCATGGACCCCTTGAGCATCATCCGGTACCTGGGCACCATGGGCACAGTGGTGGCCATCCAGTGTGACCGGTCGGTGATTCCCACACTGGCCGCGACCGACCCGGAAGCCTGTTACCTGGCGCTGGAACTCGGCTTTGAGACAACCGTCGATCGAGCAGCGATTGAAGGGGCATTCAGTTTCGTCAAGGACGACTGTCAGCTGCGCATCCTGGCGCCGCCGGCGCCGGTTGAGCACTTTGTCAAGTTGCTCGACGCCATGCCGGACCGCCCACTGCTGGGCGATATTCTGGTCAATATTGGCGCGATCACGCAAGAGCAGCTGATCGATGGCTTGCGCACCCAACAGGCGGCCCGGGCCGGCGCTGGCGCCCAGGCGCCCCGGCTGGGCGATTTGCTTCAGCAGCAAACCGGCGTTGCACCCGAGGTGATTGCCGCCGCACTGAACAAACAGAACAAACGCGAGGGCGCGCCCGCTCCTGACGATAACCGTTACATCCGGGTCCAGGCCGACCGGCTAGACGATGTGATCAACCTGCTTGGTGAACTGGTGATCGCGGGCGCGGGTGCGGCCCTGGTGGCCCGCCAGACCCGTCATAGCGCTTTGATCGAGGCCAACCAGCACATGGGTCGGCTGATCGAAGAAATCCGAAATGGCACCTTGCAGCTGCGGATGGTGCCGATTGGCGAGACGTTCAGCCGGTTTAGGCGTGTGGTGCGCGACACCGCTGCGGCGCTGGGCAAGGAAGTGGCCCTGGAGATCGTCGGTGGTGACACAGAAATGGACAAGTCGGTGGTCGAGAAAATCGCCGACCCCCTGATGCACTTGGTACGCAACGGACTGGATCACGGGCTGGAAACCCCGGCCGAACGCCTGGCTGCCGGCAAGCCGGCACAGGGCACGCTGGTGTTGAGCGCCCGGCATGAGTCGGGCAGCATCCTGATCCGGATCCAGGATGATGGCCGCGGCATCAACCGCGACAAGGTGCTGCATCGCGCTTGGGAACGCGGGCTCGTCGACAAGGACGTGGTGCCGCCTGACGCGGATATCCTCAAGCTCATTTTTGCGCCCGGCTTCTCGACGGCTGAAGCCGTGACGAACCTGTCCGGTCGCGGTGTTGGCATGGACGTGGTGGGCAAGAACATTGCCGCTCTTCGCGGCACCGTGACCGTGAGCAGCGTGTTTGGTGCGGGGACCCATATTGACATTCGGCTGCCACTGACATTGGCCATCATCGATGGCTTCCTGGTGGCGGTCGGGCAGTCGAAATTCATCATGCCGCTGGAGTCGGTGGTCGAGGTGATCGAAAACCGGCCAACTGCCACCGCTCTGGACGCTCGCGGCCGCAGCGTGGTCGAGTTGCGCGGTGAGGTGTTGCCGGTCGTCAGCCTGCGCGCGCTCTACGGGCTCGAAGCCGAGCTGCCCGAGCGCGTGAGCATTGTGGTGGTCGGCTCCGCCAGTGGCAAGTACGGCATGCTGGTCGACACCCTGATGGGCCAGCACCAGACCGTGATCAAGCCCCTGGGCCGCATGTTCCGTACCTTGCGCGGCATCTCGGGCTCATCCATCCTCGGCAACGGCGAGGTCGCCCTGATTTTTGATGTCAGTGCCTTGAGCGAACTGGCCATGCACCAGCCGACGACCGCGCCTTACCAGACTCTCCCGCCATCCGGCGAACCCAGCCGAACGGCCCATCTTTCACCCTAAGGACCAGCATCATGAACCAGCCCAAGCCATCCTGGATTGCGCGCCTTGTTAGCGGCGCCGAACTGCAGCAGGCCTACGACGAAGCCCAAAAACAAGAGGCTGCACGGCAGAAAGTCGAGGCCGATCTCGCCGCCCTAAAAAGCCGCCTGGCCGAGCTAGAGTCCGAAGTCAAGGTCCGCACCGACATCATGAATGTCACCAGCATCGTGTCAGAGGCCGATCGCAAGGGCGACATCCTCAGCATCAATGACAAGTTCATCGAGGTCTCCAAGTACAGCCGCGACGAGCTGATTGGCCGCCCGCACAACACGACCCGTCACCCGGACATGCCCAAAGAGACATTCAAGCAGCTCTGGTCCACCATCGGCCGGGGAGACATGTTTCGCGGCGTCATCAAAAACCGGGCGAAAGACGGCACCCCCTATTACGTCGACGCGGTGATTGCGCCCATTTTGGGCGACAACGGCAAGCCGATGAAATACCTGGGCGTGCGCTATGACATCACGGCGGCCGAGATCGAGCGGCAAAACGCACGCGGTATTCTGGGCGCCATTGATGCCTCGTATGCCTACATTGAGTTCGACCTTGGCGGCCAAGTGCTGGAGGCCAACAAGATTTTCCTGCAGCTGATGGGTTATCAAGTCGACGAAATCAAGGGCAAGCACCACCGCCAGTTTGTTGACTCGGCCAGCTCGGCGTCGGCCGCCTACCAGCAGTTCTGGCGCGACCTCAACGCGGGGAAACCGCAAAGCGATGTGTTCAAACAGGTCACCAAAACCGGGCAAGAGGTCTGGATCCAGGCCATCTACTCGCCCGTCAGTGACGAGATGGGTCGTGTTGTGAAGATCGTGATGATCGCCACCGATGTCACCCAAACCCGGCTGCAGGCCGCTGATTTTGAGGGGCAGCTTCAAGCAATTGGTAAGGCGCAGGCGGTGATCGAGTTCAGCTTGGATGGGAAGGTGCTGGGTGCCAATGACAATTTCCTCAGCGTCTTGGGCTATTCGCTGGCTGAAATCAAAGGGCAGCACCATTCGATGTTCGTTGATGCTGGCCAACGCAATGGCGTTGACTACCGGCTGTTCTGGGAGAAGCTGGGCCGTGGCGAATACGACACCGGCCAATACAAGCGCATTGGCAAGGGCGGCCGCGAGGTCTGGATCCAGGCCTCCTACAACCCCATCCTGGACCTCAATGGCAAACCGTTCAAGGTGGTCAAGTACGCCACCGACGTGACCGCTGAAGTGACCGCGAATGCCATGCTGCGCTTGGCCGTCGAGCAGGCGCAGGCGGTGACCAGCGCGGCTAAAGATGGTGACCTGACCCAGCGCATTGCGCTTGAAGGCAAGAGTGGCCCGATCGCTGCCCTGTGCGCCGGTGTCAATTCCCTGATGGAAACCACCACCGTGATCTTTTCCGATGTCGGCCGTGTGTTGGCCGCGCTGGCTGCGGGTGACCTTTCGCAGCGCATCAACCGCGACTATGCTGGTACCTTTGACCAACTCAAGACCGACGCCAACGCCACCAGCGAAAAGCTGTCGGGCATCATTGAAGATGTGGGGCGCGTGTTCTCGGGCCTGGCCACCGGTGACCTGTCGCAACGCATCACCCGTAATGCTGAAGGTACCTTCAACCAAGTCAAACAGGATGCGAACTCGAGCTGTGACAAGCTGTCGGGCATTATTGACGAGGTGCGGGCCGCCGCGCACGCCCTGACCGGTGCTGCCGGGCAGGTGAGCGCCACGGCGCAGTCGCTGTCGCAGGCCGCCAG
>CAJAXU010000532.1 GCA_903948045.1 uncultured beta proteobacterium
ATTTGCGCCGACGCATCTTGCGCGCCTTCGTGGGCCAGGTTGTTCACTGCCGTGGGTGATTTGCGGGCGTCAATCGGGCCGCCCATCATGGTCATGGTCAACGGCGTCAGTTCGCCGCGGCTGGCCATCAGCGAAACCGCCGCCAGCACGGGCACGGTAGGTTGGCACACGCTCATCACATGGCAGTTGCCGTAGGTGGCCTGAAGGTGGCGAATGAATTCCTGCACGTAATTGACGTAGTCATCCAGGTGAAACTCACCCTCCGCCATCGGCACCAAGCGGGCATTTTTCCAGTCGGTGATGTAGACCTTATGGTCTTTGAGCATGGTCTTAACCGTATCACGCAGCAGTGTGGCGTAGTGGCCCGACAACGGCGCCACGATCAGTACCGCCGGTTGACCCTTGAGTTTGGCCAGTGTGGCCGTGTCATCGCTGAAACGCTTGAAGCGGCGCAGTTCGCAAAACGGTTTGTTGATCTCAATGCGCTCATGGATGGCCACGGCCACGCCGTCAACGTCAACCGTGCGCAGGCCGAACTCAGGCTTTTCGTAGTCCTTGCCCAAACGGTGCATCAGGTCGTAGCCGGCCGAAATGCGTTGTGCGAACGGGCTCTGCCCGAACAGGCTTAGTGGGTTGCTGTAAACCTTGGCTGCCGATTGCGCCAGGTCAGAAAATGGCTCCATCAAAGAGCGTTGTGTTTCGTAGATTTGGTACAGCACGGTGGGTTAACCTTCTGAAAATGTTGCAGTGCAATATAACAGCTATCCAGGCCCTTGAGTTAAGTCAGCCACTCCAATATTGTTCACACTTGTGCCAGCCTGACAAGCCACCGGTTATTTTTTCAGTTGAGGTGCCCCTTTGAGCACGCCACGCACCAAATTACGACTGTGTGCGCCAAAATTGCCCAGCAACTCGGCCACGATGCCATCCAGTTTGGCGCGTTGGGCGCTGGTGCCGCTGCCTTGGCGGCTGAGCTCTCCGGCCAGGTCGATATTGGCCTCTTTCACGCCAAAGTCGAAGCTCGGGTCAGACACATAGCCGGCTGGCAGGGCCCCCACCAGAATATCGGTCAGCCGGGGCCCCAGGGCGTGCGACTGTCGGCTGACGACATCACGGGTGTAGATGTCCGTCCAGGCAGGGTAACTGGTGTCACGGTCGGCCTGGCGTAGTGCCTGGTCAACCCCGGTGGTCTGGCGGGCGCGGGCCGCGTTGTAGAGCAGCTGGTTCTGGTATTTCTCCAGCGCCAGGTGCCGGTTGGACAGCAACACAATCATCTCGTCCTTCATCCGCGGCAAGCCGGCCATGGCCAGAAGATTGATGCCTATCAGTTTGGCGCTGCCATTGCCTGGCGACAGGCTGGCGTGGTAGGGCTGCGTCAAGTCTTGCAGGTAATGCAGCGCCAGCCCGGTGAAGCGCCACGCCCAGTAGCTGTGACCGGTGCGAAAGGCCAGGTTCGCTAGGCCGGTGTACTGTTGAACTCGCAACAGCGGGAAGGTCCTCTTGATGAAGGCCGCCGCCAGGTAAATCACTTTGTCCTCATGGAAAAAACCCATGTGAAACGGAGCCTGGGTTGAAAAATACAGGGCCGGGTTGCCGAACGGCAGGTTTCCAAAGCCGTACACCTTGCCCCAGTCGGACGGGCTGTCCTGCCACAGGTTGATGTCGAGGCCATAGTCCGGCTCGTCGGTGGCAGACGCCAGCACGGTCAGTGGCGACACGGTCGTGCCGGCGGCCAGCCCGACAAAACGGTAGGTCGAATTGGCTTGTTCGGGCAGCGTGTTTACCGTGCTGTGTGACACCAGGCTGGTCGCTTCTGGCAGCGGCCCCCAGGGATCAGGCTGCACATAGAGCGCAAACTTGCTGTTGGGCGCCACCCGCAGCGCCGTCAGAAAAGCCAGTCGGCGGGCTTCATCGTTGCGCGCCGGATTGGCCTTGAAAGCCAGTGCAGCCGGGCGGGGCGGGTAAACCTCAAGCTGGGCGCTGGCCCAAACTTCCTGGCTGGCCAGCAATGCTTCGATCGCTTGCTCCTGATCCTTCAAGAATGCTTCTAGCGGCTCGACCCGGACCGGTGCTGCTTGCGTGATCTCGGGCATGACCTCAAATGCCCGGTAGGCCGCAAAGCTGTGGTTGCTCCAGGCGCAGGCTTCACCAGCCAAAAGGGTGAGCACGGCGAACAGGGGAAGCTTGAAACGGCGCATGTTTTGAGTCTCCAGGATGGGGCGCAGGCGAGGGCGGAGCACCGCCCTAGAATTCAGAGCTCATCATAGCCACCACACATGCTGTCACTGCGATCCGTCCTGTTGTTATTGTTCATTCTGCTCGGGCTTGTGCAAAGCAGTTGGGCCTGTGCTATTTGTGCGCCGACCGACGCGGGTGGCACGCTGCGGCAGCGGCTGCGTGTAGCTGACGTGGCTGTGCTGGCGGCGCCAGCTGCCGGTGGCGGGTTCACGGTCCAGCAGCTGCTCAAGGGCGACTGGCCCAAGGGCTCCATCCGGCCACCGCTGGTGGAGCCAGCGCTGAGCCGAGGGCCAGCGCTGCTGCTGTTGTACCGCAGCGGCGCCGCTGACTGGCAGATTGCTGGCCCGCTGTCGTCCGAGCGTGCGGATTGGCTGCGGCAGCTCCTGGCCTTGGCCGACGCCCCTGACCTGGCGCCTGCGCGCTGGGCCGCGCGAATCGGACCGTTTGTCCGGGAGCTCGAGCACCCGGAACCCCTGGTGGCACAGGTCGCCTATGAAGAAATTGCCGGCGCCCCCTATGCCGTAATGCGGGCTGCGGCCGACAGGCTGGACGCCGCGCTGTTGCTGCGCTGGCTGGACACACCTGCATTGACGGCGCGCCGACCGCTTTACGCCTTGTTGCTCGGCTTTACCGGCAATCAGAGCAGTGCGTTGGTTCTGCAGGCGCGGATGGCAGCGCTGCGCGACGCCACAGATGGCCCCACCCTGTCGGCCATGCTGGCCGCCTGGCTGGAACTTCGCGGGCCGGATGGCGTGGCCTGGGTGGAGCGCCAGTACCTGAGCGGCCCGGCCGCCAGTGAGATCGGTGTTGCTGCCGCTTTGCTGGCGCTCAGTGTCCATGGTACTGATGGTCAGCGCGTGGGGCGTGAACGGGTGGTTCAGGCCTATCGCCACTGGGTGGGCCAGTCGACGCCCTGGCCCGGCTTGGTGGCGTCTGATCTGGGCAATTGGGAGCGCTGGGAGTTTGGCCCGCTGTTTGCCGACTGGCTCGCCTCGCGCAAGCCCCAGACCTTTTCCTCGCGCTATGCCATGGTGTTTTTCCTGATGCGCAGCCCCCTTCCTGAGGCGCGCGCAGCACTTGACACATTGCGCGCTGGCGGACTGCTTTAGGCGCCCAGCCGGTCTGGGTGCCTAAAGCGCGCTGCTCAGACTACTTTGGCTATGGCCGCGCAGACGTAGTCAATGTTTTTGCTGTTGAGCGCCGCCACGCACATGCGTCCGGTGTCGGTGCCGTAGACGCCAAATTCAGTGCGCAGCCGAACCATTTGATCGCGGCTCAGCCCCGAATAACTGAACATGCCAATCTGGCTGGTGATGAAGGACATGTCCTGCTGCACGCCGGCCGCTTTCAGGCCGTCCACCAGCTTTTGCCGCATGGCCTTGATGCGCACGCGCATGCCGCCCAATTCGGATTCCCACAGCGCCCGCCATTCCGGCTTGGACAACACCGCTGCCACCACCGCGCCGCCGTGGCTGGGTGGGCTGCTGTAGTTGGTCCGGATGACGATTTTCAGTTGCGACAGCACGCGCGCCGCCTCGTCCTTGCTTTCGCACAGCACGCTCAGGGCGCCGACACGTTCACCGTACAGGCTGAAGCTCTTGCTGAACGAGGTTGACACAAAAAAGCTCATGCCGGCGGCCACGAACTTCTGCACCGCCGCGCCGTCTTCCGTCAGGCCGTAACCAAACCCCTGGTAAGCCATGTCCAGAAATGGCACCAAGCCGCGCGACTGGCAGACGCTCACCACCTGGTCCCACTGGGCTGGTGTGATGTCGTAGCCGGTCGGGTTATGGCAGCAGGCATGCAGCACCACGACGCTGCCCGTGGCGGCGCCCGATAGGTCGGCC
The DNA here is from genome assembly GCA_903948045.1 of uncultured beta proteobacterium. Lineage (GTDB taxonomy): Bacteria > Pseudomonadota > Gammaproteobacteria > Burkholderiales > Burkholderiaceae_C > Rhodoferax. The sequence goes on from CAJAXU010000532.1 coordinate 4,086, forward strand.
AGCATGCCGTCGAAGTCAACGCCCCGCTTGGCGGCGTCGTAATAGCGGTAGTTTTTCACCACAAATCCGGCGCTGCTGAACAATGCGCGGTGGTTTTCCCAACTCGGGTCGGAGATCAATACCTCGGCGTTGGGATTGAGCTTTTTCAGGAAATCTGCGCCGATTTTCAGGCCACCGGTGCCGCCGATGGCTTGCACGGTGGCGACTCGACCCGATTGGACCGGTTCGCTGTCGGCGCCAAAGACCAAAGCCTTGACACCGGCATCGTAAGCGGCAATGCCATCAATGGGCAGGTAGCCGCGGGCGGTCGGGGTCGCCATCATGGCCTGCTCCGCCGCCTGCACGCAGGCCAGAAGCGGCAGTTTGCCCTGATCGTCGTAATAGACACCCACGCCCAGGTTGACTTTGGCCGGGTTGGGGTCAGCAGCAAACTGCTCATTAAGCCCAAGAATCGGGTCGCGAGGCGCCATTTCGACAGCAGAAAAGAAAGACATGCAGGGTCCTATGCACTTGGGTTGGGGGAAAGCCGCAGCCTGTGGGCTGTGTTAGCTGATATTTTATGCAGCCTGGTCAGGCGCTTTCAGGAGTCGCCCGCCACCATGGCGGAGCTGGCTTAGCGTTTGATAAAACGCTGCAGCAAAGCGCTCGTTTCGGCCGGCAGGTTGGCGAACATCAGACCTATTTTGAAGCCATCGTCGGCTCGGGTGTAAACGCTGTGAGTCACGACAGCCGCCGCCGTGATGGTGACATTGCGGTCGACATCGATCGGCACAACGAAACGGATGGTGCATTGCGTCCGCGCAGGCGGATTCACAGGGGCAATGATGCCCAGGCCGCTGATGCTGACGTCCATGGTCCGGGTTTCCATCGCCGGGTGCTTGCCAAACTGCAACTGCGACATGCCGCGCAGCACGCGCCGCTCGTGCTGTCGCCGTTCATTCGGTTCAATTTCTTCAATTTGCATGGATTTGCCCGATTTCAGTAAAAGCCGATAACTCAGACCATTCGTTCGTGCCGCCGTTGGCGCACGTGAGAAAATCTGGCCCGGTCACACTATAGCCTCCACCACCTCAGCTGCTGGAGTGGAGTGACAACTTTTTACCTGTACAAACGTGGCGTCCTGATGTCTATTCCCCTTCCCCGTGCCCTCGATGTACTGCCTCCTGATGGTTCAGCCCCACCGCTGGCTGGCACCTTTGTGCGCTATCCCGGCTCGCCCTTTGAGCTCTACCAACCCTACCCGCCAGCGGGTGACCAGCCCACCGCCATTGACCAGCTGGTGGCCGGGGTCGAGGATGGCGAGGTGTTCCAGACCCTGCTCGGCGTGACCGGCTCGGGCAAGACCTTCACCATGGCCAATGTGATCGCCCGGCTGGGTCGGCCGGCCATTGTGTTTGCGCCCAACAAGACGTTGGCAGCACAGCTGTACAGTGAGTTTCGCGAGTTTTTCCCGAAAAACGCGGTGGAATATTTCGTGAGCTATTACGACTATTACCAGCCCGAGGCCTACGTGCCGCAGCGCGACCTGTTCATCGAGAAAGACTCGGCCATCAACGAGCACATCGAGCAGATGCGACTAAGCTGCACCAAGAGCGTGCTGGAGCGGCGCGATGTGGTGATCGTCGCCACCGTGTCGGCCATTTACGGCATCGGCCAGCCCGAGGCCTACCACCAGATGGTGATGACCCTGCGCAGCGGCGACAAGTTCGGGCAACGCGACCTGATCGCCCAGCTGGTGCGCATGCAGTACCAGCGCAATGACGTGGAATTTGCCCGGGGTAAATTTCGGGTGCGCGGCGACACGATCGACGTGTTTCCAGCCGAGCACAGCGAGATGGCGATCCGGATCGAGCTGTTTGACGACGAGATCGAGTCCCTGCAGCTGTTTGACCCGCTGACCGGGCGCATCCGGCAGAAGATTCCACGCTTCACCGTCTACCCCAGCAGCCACTATGTGACACCGCGCGAACAGGTGTTGGCAGCGGTGGAAACCATCAAGACCGAGTTGTCTGACCGCCTCAAGGAACTGGTTGGCATGGGCAAACTGGTAGAGGCGCAGCGGCTGGAGCAACGCACCCGCTTTGACCTGGAAATGCTGTCCGAAGTGGGCCACTGCAAGGGCATCGAGAACTACAGCCGGCACCTCAGCGGCGCCCCTCCCGGCGCCCCGCCGGCCACGCTGACCGACTACCTGCCCAAGGACGCGCTGATGTTCCTGGACGAAAGCCACGTCCTGATCGGCCAGTTTGGCGGCATGTACAACGGCGACCGGGCGCGCAAGACCACGCTGGTGGAGTACGGCTTCCGTTTGCCCAGCGCCCTGGACAACCGGCCGCTCAAGTTTGAGGAGTTCGAGGCCCGCATGCGCCAGGCCATTTTTGTCTCGGCCACGCCGGCGCAGTGGGAGAAAGACCACGCCGGTCAGGTGGTGGAGCAGCTGGTACGACCCACGGGGCTGGTTGACCCCGAGGTGGAAGTGCGACCGGCCACTCGCCAGGTGGACGATGTGCTGCAGGAGATCCGCATCCGGGTCGAGAAGCACGAGCGCGTGCTGATCACCACCCTGACCAAACGCATGGCCGAGCAGCTGACAGACTACCTGTCCGACAACGGCGTCAAGGTGCGCTATTTGCACAGCGACGTGGACACGGTCGAGCGGGTCGAAATCCTGCGTGACTTGCGGCTGGGCACCTTCGATGTGCTGGTTGGCATCAACCTGTTGCGCGAGGGTCTGGATATTCCTGAGGTCAGCCTGGTGGCGATTCTGGACGCGGACAAGGAGGGGTTTTTGCGATCGGAGCGCTCGCTGATCCAGACCATCGGCCGCGCGGCCCGTAACCTGAACGGCCGAGCCATCCTGTATGCCGACCGCGTCACCGAGTCCATGAAAAAAGCCATGGGTGAGACCGAGCGCCGCCGCGCCCGGCAGGTCACGCACAACGAACTGCATGGCATCACGCCGCGCAGCATCGTCAAACAGGTGCGTGACCTGATTGACGGCGTCTACAGTGAAAAGGCGTGTAAGGAAGCCGAAAAGCTTGAGCGCGATGCACTGCAGCGTGCCCAGGTGGAGGACATGAGCGAGAAGGACATCGCGCGGGAAATCAAGCGGCTGGAGAAGCTCATGATGGAGCACGCCCGCAACCTGGAGATCGAAAAGGCCGCGCGGGTGCGGGACCAACTGGCGCTGCTCAAGCAGCAGGCCTTCGGTGCCCCGGGCAGTGACAATGTGGTGTTGCTTGCCAGTGCGGCGTCTACCCGGAGAATG
>CAJAXU010000533.1 GCA_903948045.1 uncultured beta proteobacterium
CCCAGCGCCCGCGAGCCCCCCACCAAAAGCGCGCAAGCTCAGCTTCAAGGAACAGCGTGAGCTCGACGGCCTGCCCGAGCGCATTGCCGCGCTGGAGGCCGAGCAACAAGCCATTGCTGCCGAGTTGGCCGACGGCACGCTGTACGCCACCGACAACGCCCGCGCTTTGGGCCTGGCGGCACGCAGCGCCCGCATTGACGACGAACTGCTCGCCGCGCTGGAGCGCTGGGAAACCCTGGGCGCGCCGACTTGATTAGCCGCAAGAATGAAACCGCTAACTGTTTCATATTGCTTCTAATGCAAGCCTCCTTGCCGGACACTGGCTGTCTCCACCACAGCCAGAGGACAGCAGCATGCACATCGGACTCCCCAAGGAAATCAAGAACCACGAGTACCGCGTTGGCCTGACGCCCGCCAGTGTGCGCGAGCTGTGTGCCCATGGTCACCGCGTGCTGGTGCAAAGTGGCGCCGGCGCCGCGATCGGCCTGAGTGATGCGATGTACCAGAGCGCGGGCGCCACCCTGGCGGCCGACGCGGCCGAGGTCTTTGCTTGGGCCGACATGATCGTCAAGGTCAAGGAGCCGCAGCCGCAGGAATGCGCCATGCTGCGCCCGGGCCAGATCCTTTACACCTACCTGCACCTGGCACCAGACCCGGAACAAACCCAGGCCCTGATCAAATCGGGCGCGGTCTGTATTGCCTACGAGACCATCACCGGCCCCGGCGGCGGCCTGCCGCTGCTGGCACCCATGAGCGAGGTGGCCGGGCGCATGGCGGTGCAGGCCGGTGCCGCCCACCTGGAAAAATCCAAGGGCGGTATGGGCGTGCTGCTGGGCGGCGTGCCGGGCGTGCCGGCCGGCCATGTGGTCATTCTGGGCGCCGGCGTGGTCGGCACCCATGCGCTACAAATGGCGGTGGGTCTGGGCGCGCGTGTGACGGTGCTGGACAAGAATGTCGACCGCCTGCGCCAGCTCGACCTGGTGTTTGGCAACCGCATCAGCACGGTGTACTCCAATGGCCAAAGCGTGGAAGACGCGGTGCTGGACGCCGAGCTTGTGATCGGCGGCGTGTTGATCCCCGGTGCGGCCGCACCCAAGCTGGTGACCCGCCAGATGATTGCCCGCATGAAGCCAGGCGCGGTGGTGGTGGACGTAGCGATCGACCAGGGTGGCTGCTTTGAGACCTCGCACGCCACAACCCATGCCGACCCGACCTTTGTGGTGGACGGTGTGGTGCACTACTGCGTGGCCAACATGCCGGGCGCCGTGGCACGCACCTCGACCTTCGCCCTCAACAACGCCACCCTGGCCCATGCCGTGGCACTGGCCGACAAGGGCTGGAAACAGGCCATCAGCGACAACCCGCACCTGAAAGCCGGGCTGAACGTGGCGCTGGGCCAGGTGACACATGAGGCCGTGGCACAGGCGCTGGGCCATGCCTTTGAGCCGCCGGAGCGGCTGCTGGGCTGAGTTACGCCAAGTCCACTTGCTCAAGCCGCAGCAGCGCCTCGTCGAAGTCGAAGTCAGCAATGGCCTCGGCTACCGGCCTGAGCGCCAAGGCAAGCGGCGAGGCGCCCAATGTACTGAGCAGTTCGCTCAGCAGGTCTTTGGCTTCGGCTTCACTCTCTTGCAACAGCCCCTTGAGCTTGTCAAAGTAGCTTTTGAGGTCTGATTCGGACATTGGCGCGCGCCCAGTCGCATCAATGCGCCCAGACGCTAGCGGCTTATCCGCCACGGGATGTACCACAAACTGTAATGCCTGCAAACCGGACATCACGATCGCCAACTCGGCCAAGGTATTCGCCAGCAGGGCGTCCAGCGTGATCAGCGGTGGCTTCTCTAAGCTGGCGCGTTCGAGCTCGCCAGCCGCAGCCTGAACCCCTTTGGCGCCAATGTTGCCAGCGGTCCCCTTGAGCGTATGCGCAGCGCGTGCGGCTGCATGGCAGTCTGGGTCAACTTGGGCGGCAGCAAACAAATCGCCAAACCCGCCGTGCCTTTCGCGAAATTTGATCAGCATGCGCAAGTACAGCGACTCATTGTGGGTACAGACGGCCATACCCGCTAAGACGTCAATGCCCGGCAGCGGCGGCAGTGCCAGTGTGCTGTCGGCATTCACTGTCTTCTCCAAGGCTGCTGGTAGCGCCAGCTGAGCCGGGCCGGCCTTTGCAGCGGGCAACTTGATAGGTTTCACCAAACAATTATTGCATGGTTGGATCGCAGCAACAGGTGGCTGCACCCCGACCCGGACGGGCCTTTCTGTCCTGCATGAATCACCTGATAATGGAGGCATTCATGAACATGCCTACAGTAACCTCCGCGACCCAGCGCGCCTGCGTGCTGGTCGTCGACGATTCGGCCGACAACCTGCTGTTGATGAGCGAGTTGCTGGGCGAGCTCTACGCGGTCAAGGTCGCAAAGAGCGGCGCCAAGGCCCTCAAAATCGCCTTGTCCGACAACCAACCCGACCTGATCCTGCTGGACATCATGATGCCGGAGATGGACGGCTACGAAGTCTGTCGCCAGCTCCAGGCCGACACGCGCACACGCGCCATCCCGATCATCTTCCTGACCGGGCTGACCGACGTCAGCGACGAACAAAAGGGCCTGGAGATGGGTGCGGTGGATTACATCACCAAGCCCATCAGCCCGTCCATCGTGCTGGCACGGGTCAAGACCAACCTGAGCCTCAAAGCCTCGGCAGACATGCTGAAAAACCAGAACTTCTATCTGGAGCACGAGATTCATCGCCGCACCGAGGAGGTGCGGGACATCCAAGACGTCACCATCCTGACCATGGCCTCGCTGGCCGAGACGCGGGACAACGAAACCGGCAACCACATCGTGCGCACCCAGCACTATGTGCGTATGTTGGCGCTGGCGCTGCAAAAGCATCCGCGCTTTCAGCAGGAGCTGACCGACACCATGGTCGACCTGCTGTTCAAGTCGGCGCCGCTGCATGACATCGGCAAGGTGGGTATCCCCGACAGCATCCTGCTCAAGCCAGGCAAGCTGACGCCCGAAGAGTTCGAGATCATGAAGACCCACACCACGCTGGGGCGCGATGCGATCATCAGCGCGGAACAGCGCTTGGGTAAAAACGTGCCCTTCCTGACCTGTGCCAAGGAAATCGCCTATTCGCACCAGGAGAAATGGGATGGCAGCGGCTACCCCGAGGGGCTGGTGGGCGACGCCATTCCGCTGTCAGCCCGCTTGATGGCGATCGCCGATGTCTATGACGCGCTGATCAGCCGTCGTGTCTACAAGGCGCCATTCACGCACGAG
>CAJAXU010000534.1 GCA_903948045.1 uncultured beta proteobacterium
CAGGTGGATCGGTTCGCCCAGTGGCACGCCGGCTTTGACCACCACTGGGCCTGTCACCACGCCGATGCGCAGCTCAAGCTGCAGCAGTGCCACCGCATCGACCATGGCCAGTGCCGCCTTGAGCGCCATCGCGGGGGCGTCTTCGTGGGCCAGCGGCAGCCCAAAAAAGCACATCACGCCGTCATTGCCCTGCGGTGCATTCGGCTGCCCGCTCCAACGGCGCACCACGTCAGCACAGGTGGCATGGAAGCGGTCAAGGGCTTCACTGTAGCGTTCGGCGCCCAGCGCGCGCAGCAGGCCGGTGGAGTCGACCAAGTCGTAGCACAGCACGGTCACCTGGCGCAAATGGTCGTCCGGATGCGGGTCGGCCTCATCTGGCGACAGTAGGGCCGCCGCGTCGCCGTAGCAGACCAGGTCAAGACCCGCGCCTGGGTCGGCAGCTGCGTCTGAGGCAGCGCTGCGCAGCGCCTGCAGTGACTCACCCAGCCGCCGGCCGGAGGCCAGTGCGGCATAAAAATGAGACATCGGCTCTGAGAGATCCCGAGCAGACTCGGGCACCCGCCTGAACAGCGTGTCGACCCCTGCAGCGCTGGCGGCCCGCGCCAGCGCATGTTGCCAGGCCAGCGTGTCCGCCCCGTCGGCACCGCCGCCGGCACCCTCCAGAACCAGCAGCCGGGGCGGCTCGGCCAGTTCGACGATCTCGCTGATGTGCAGCGGTACAGACCCGGATACAGCGTCCGGCCCCTGTCGCCCGGCCAGCAAGCGCGGCAAGTTGCCGAGGCTGTGCACAACGTCGCTGTTGCCGATGTGGCGCAGCAGCGCTTCGCGGCCCTCGCCCGGCACAGCCATGACGCGCGCCGACAGGCCTTCGATTAGGTCGAGCCGACCCTCCAGCGCCTGCACATAGGCTTTCTCATGCGCCTGGTCTGCTTCCCCGTACAGGATCAGGAGTTTGAGATGGCGGTTGTAGCCCGCCGGGCGAACCCGCCCCCGTGGCGGTGGCGTAGCCCACAACAGGTGGCGGTACATCGCAAATTTTTGGCCCAGACACTGCGCACCATCAAACGCCCACTCCCAGGGCACGCCCATCAGCGCGTCGTTGATCTGCAGTTGCAGTGTGGTGCCGTCGGTCTTCTCCAGCCGGTGGCGCAGGGGCGCCGGGAGCAATTCCTGGAAAATCAATCGACCCAAGTGTTCGCGCGCCAGGCGCTGGTCATGCGCGCGCCAAACACGCATGACGTCGGCGCTAACGTGGTCCAGCATGGCGGCATCGACCAGGTGCTGCGCGATCTCGCCCAGCGCGTGTCCGTCAGACAGGGACGACCACAGCAGGCCATCATGCCAGCGCAGCAGTAAGTTCAAGGGGCGAGCACCGGCTGAGGCCATGTCAATGCGCCAGCCCTCCCTGGAGAGCCAGAAGTTTTGTCACCTTAATTTTTGTAACCTCAATTTACATCAATTTGGCCGACAGTGCGGGTCATTTTTCAAATCGTCGGCGAGGGCTACGGCGCCGGCCCTGGGTCAGCTGTCTAGGCGTGTTTGAAATTCGCCTTGCGTTTGGCCACGAACGCGTCCATGCCTTCTTTTTGGTCGGCGGTGGCAAACAGGGCGTGGAACAGCCGGCGTTCAAACATCACACCGTCACTCAGGCTGCCTTCAAAAGCCCGGTTGACCGACTCCTTGGCGGCCATGGTGGCCAGCTGTGAGTAGTCGCAGATCTGTATCGCCGCGCCCAGCGCCTCGTCCATCAGCTTGTCCAGCGCCACCACACGGCTCACCAGGCCGGCGCGTTCGGCCTCGGTCGCGTCCATCATGCGCCCGGTCAGCGCCATGTCCATGGCCTTGGCCTTGCCTACCGCCCGCGGCAGGCGCTGGGTGCCGCCGGCACCGGGAATGATGCCGAGCTTGATTTCTGGCTGGCCAAAGCGGGCGTTGTCAGCGGCGATGATGAAGTCGCACATCATCGCCAGCTCGCAGCCGCCGCCCAGCGCAAAGCCGCTGACGGCCGCAATCACCGGTTTGCGGATGCTGCGGATCTGTTCCCAATTACGGGTGATGTAGTCGCCGCGGTAGACCTCGGCAAAGCTGTAGCCGGCCATGGCGCCAATGTCGGCGCCCGCGGCGAAGGCCTTCTCGCTGCCGGTGATGACCATGCAGCCGATCGCCGGGTCGGCGTCAAAGGCCTTGAGCGCTTGGCCCAGCTCGTCCATCAGCGCGTCGTTCAGGGCGTAGAGCTGCTTGGGGCGGTTCAGCGTGACGATGCCGACCTTGTCGGCCTCGGTGCGGATGGTGATCAGTTCGTAGCTCATGGCGATTCCCAGGGTGGCAATGCCGAGACTATAACGACGTAAACCATTGTCTGGCTGGTGTGCTTAGATGCGCTTGCCAAGGCGCACGGGCCCGGGCGATGGCGCTTCACTGGGGCGATCGGTGCGGGGCACCGACTACCCTGCGATGCTCGTTCTGGCGGCCGGCGTCGCGGAACTCACTGCGCTCACTGCGTTCGCTACGTTCAAACAGCCGCGACGAGTCAGTTGACGATTCGCGCTGCGCGCTAGGCCGCCCGCCCTGCGCTTCTCGGCGCCCCAGAGGCGCGCCACCGCCCGGGCCCGCACGCCTTGGCAATTGGGTGCGATGGATGCTCGGCACGATCCAAAAAAATAGCCTCGCTCCAGGCGCGAGGCGGGCCGGCTGAGAGCAGCGTAAGAACCGCCTGGGGTAGGCACCTTGCACACCCGAGCGAGAACCTACGACGGGTCAAAAGAGGGCCGTCAAAACGGTTTTCACAGATGTGTACAATGCCGACCATTCCGAGGAGCGATGCAGTTCACACCAGGTGAATGAGGCTCGGAGTGCGCCACTGGGCTCCGGCCTGGTCGCCGTACCAACTGCGCTCACCCACTGGTCTGTGCGGTGAGCCTCCCAACGAGTCGCTTCACAGCCGGTGGTTTATTCAAAGTAATTTTTGGAGTGAGCCATGAACGCTGTATTGAAACCCATCAAAAACCAAGACTACGCCATCGCCGATCTGTCGCTGGCAGAGTGGGGCCGCAAGGAAATTCGCATTGCCGAGACTGAAATGCCCGGCCTGATGGCAATCCGTGAAGAATTTGCCAAGGCGCAACCCCTCAAAGGCGCGCGCATCACTGGCAGCCTGCACATGACCATACAGACCGCGGTGCTGGTAGAGACCCTGCAGGCACTCGGCGCCCAAGTGCGCTGGGCCTCTTGCAACATCTTCTCCACCCAGGACCACGCAGCTGCCGCCTTGGTGGCTGCCGGCACGCCGGTGTTTGCCTACAAGGGTGAAAACCTGGACG
>CAJAXU010000535.1 GCA_903948045.1 uncultured beta proteobacterium
GCCAGCGCCCGCCGGTTGCCGGTGAAGGGGCCGAAGCGGCGGATGTCCACATCCCACAGGTCGGTGCTGGGCTCGCCGCCCACAATCCACTCGGCCATCAGCCGGCCGGCGCCGCCCGAGTTGGCGATGCCCGAGGAATTGAAGCCGGCGCACACAAAGTAATTGCGCAGTTCGGGCGCCTCGCCCAGGATGAAGTTGCCGTCCGGTGTGAAGCTCTCGGGGCCGTTGAGCAGCATCTTGATGTCGGCCGTCTCCAGGCAGGGCGTGCGGTGGATGGCGTTCTTCATCAGCGGCTCAAACTGGTCCCAGTCCTCGCCCAGCAGCTGGAACTGAAAGTCCGCGGGGATCGGGTCCACGCGCCAGGGCTTGGCCACCGGCTCAAAGCCGCCCATCAGCAGGCCGCCCACCTCTTCCTTGTAGTAGATGAAGCCGTCCGGGTCGCGCATGACCGGCAGCATCGGGTGCACGCCCTCGATCTTTCCGGTGACGATGTAAAAATGCTCGGCCGGGTACAGCGGCACGTTCACCCCGGCGAGCAGGCCAAACTGGCGCGCCCACTGGCCGGCGCAGTTCACCAGCACCTCGCAGCGCACCTCGCCCTGGGCGGTGCGCACACCTTTAACCCGGCCGTTCTCGACGATCACGCCAGTGACCTCGATGCCTTCCTGCATGCGCACACCGCGGTTGCGCGCCCCCTTGGCCAGCGACATGCACAGGTCGGCCGGGTTGGCCTTGCCGTCACCCGGCAGCCAGATGGCGCCCTGCAGGTCGTCGGTGCGCATCACCGGGTAACGCTCGCCGGCCTCTTGCGGCGAGATCAGGTGGCACTCCACGCCAAAGCTGTGCGCCATGGCTGCCTGCTTGCGCAGCACTTGCATGCGCTCTGGGGTGCTCGCCACATTGACGCTGCCGCACTGCTTCCAGCCCGTAGCCAGACCGGTCTCAGCCTCCAGCGCGGCATACAGCTCGATGCCGTACTTGCTCATCGCTGTCATGTTGCGGTTGGGCCGCATCTGCCCGATCAGCCCGGCGGCGTGCCAGGTGGTGCCGCTGGTGAGCTTGCCCTGTTCCAGCAGCAGCACGTCGGTCTTGCCGGCTTTGGCCAGGTGGTAAGCGGTGGAACAGCCGGCAATGCCGCCACCGACAATGATGATTTCGGCATGGGTGGGGAGGGTCATGGCGGTGTCCTATTGGGTTGGCGCATTAGAAAATTATGGCAGTTGCACCAGGGATCAAACCCCAGGGGCCGCTCGAAAACGGCCAAGTGTGGGCCGACCGGGCTCATGCCGGTAGCAGATGAAGCCGATTTCATGTGTGCCTATAATGCACACGTGAAAGCTCTGAAACTATTCAATTGGTCACCTGAAAAAAATCAGTTGCTATTAAGGGAGCGGGGCATTAGTTTCGAAAGAATCGTTTTTGAAATTGCGAGTGGTAACGAACTCGCTGTGCTTGAACACCCCAATCAAGACAGCTACCCAGGGCAAAAAATTTCGATGGTGCAAGTCGATGAATATGTCTACGCCGTGCCCTTTATTGAAACTGAAACAGAGCTGTTCTTGAAGACGATCATTCCGAGCCGGAAGGCGACGCGTCAATACCGGAGGTAAATCATGAAGACAAAAGTGAAATACGACGAGGAAGAGCTGGAGGTTGTGCGGGCTTGGGAGGCTGGCGCGCTCAAGCCAGTTGGCGACATGGCACAGCGGCTCAAAGACCACCGCGGCATCGCAGAGGCAAGTTTCAAAAAAGACCAGCGCTTGAACATCAGGATATCTTCAAGAGACTTGAAAAGCCTGCAGGCTCGTGCGCTTGAAGAGGGTATCCCGTACCAGACGTTTGCCGCGAGTTTGCTGCACAAGTTTGTGAACGGACATTTGGTTAATCAGCGCTAATCGGTCTGGGTGTTAGCCCAGCCGCAAGGCCATCACGCCGGCGAGGATGATCAGTGTGCCCGTCAGTCGGCGC
>CAJAXU010000536.1 GCA_903948045.1 uncultured beta proteobacterium
AGGGTGGTGCAACCAACACCAAGGCTCAGGGGCGTCAAACGGGTGGTGCGGATCGGGAAAAGATGCCCACAAACAGAAGGGCTCAGTGCCCGCTTGCTTAATATGGTCGACGGTCCGGTCGCCGATCCACGTGGAGTTATGCCAGGCGACGGGCAGGCCTGAGTTCCAGGTTTCGTGTGCGCCCGAGAGTGGGCCAACGGACTGCTGGTACAAGGCCGTTCTTTGTTCACCCTGCCCATCCGCGTGGTACCAGCGCTCGTAATGTTGTCCTCTGGGCGGGAGCATCGGCGGGAAGTGGTTGTGCCCTTCCAGCATCAGTTCGACGTGGCCAAAACCCATGTAGGAGCCATACCAGTCCGGGCCATAGTTGGCGCTGCTTTCCCTGCACTCCGGGGTACCCGTAGGCGCAAATGTGTGCGATGTCTTGAAATGGGCCTTGCCTATCAGTGCCGTCTTATAGCCGGCCTGGGTCAGGGCGCCAGCAAAACCCCTCTCACCCACGTCGTCGGCAAGTTCGATGCCGTTGTCAGAGACGCCGTGGGTACGCGGCAAGAGCCCGGTCAAAATGGAGGCGCGTGATGGTTGGCAAACCAAATTGGGGGTGATGCAAGCATTAAACCGAGTGCCTGCACGGGCCATCTCGTCCAGGTGCGGCGTCTTGACCTTGCGGCCTTCAAAACCGTAGCAATCCGCCCGCTGCTGGTCCGATGTGATGAAAATGATGTTGGGGCGCTGCTGCATGGGCTTATTCCGGCGTAATCCCTGCGGCCTTGACCACCGCAGGCCAACGCACCAATTCATCGCGAATCATCCGCGCCATGTCGTCGGGCGTGGCACTGGTGGCGTTGTCCATCCCAATCGAAGCGAGCTTATCGACTATGGCAGCCTGTTGCATGATCTTGACCAATTCCGCATGGATGCGAGCCACAACAGGTGCAGGGGTTCCGGCAGGCGCCACCATGCCCTGCCATTGGCTGGTTGCAAAGCCAGCCAAGCCTGACTCGGCCAGGGTCGGCACATTGGGCAATACAGCGGAGCGGTTTGCGCCTGTGACCGCGATCGCCTTTAGTTTGCCGCTTTTGATGTGCGGCAAGGCTGGCGCCATACCGAGCAGCCCTAATTTGACCTGACCACCCACCACATCAACAACCGCTGGCGCACCACCCTTGTACGGAATGGGAGTGATATCGACACCGGCAGCCACTTTGATCATTTCAAGCGCGAGGTGTTGTGGTCCACCATAACTGGGTAGCGCCGCAGAAAAATCCTTGGGGTTTTGGCGCACGGCGCCGACCAACTCGCGAAGGCTGTTCGCCGGCACTGACGGATGTGCAACCAGCACATGTGAACCACGCCCCAGCAGTGAAATTGGTGTGAAGCTCGTGGCGGGGTCGTGGTTCAAGACCTTGGAGGTGGAAGGGAAGATGGTGTTGGCATCGACGAACATCAGCAATGTGTAGCCATCAGGCGGTGCTTTGGCGACGATGTCGGTACCCAGAATGCCACCAGCGCCAGGTTTGTTGTCCACAACTATTGGCTGGCCCAAGGCTTCGCCAAGATGTTGTGCTGCCAAGCGCGCAACCACATCTGTCACACCACCAGCCGCGTGGGGTACAACCAAACGGATCGATCGGTTCGGCCAATTTTGAGCAGAAGCCAGACAACAACTCGCAGAGGCAAAGATTACCAAAACGGCTCTTGCTCCATTAAAAATTCTTTCTTTCATGGTCATGGCAGTCTCCTTTTTTCGAAAGTGTCGGGTGTGTGGCTAGTCTGAATCGATGGCTGACCATCAAAAAATATTCTAGAAAGGCCAACTCCTCTTGATAATGGGAATAAAGCGATATCAGATATTCTAAAAATAGGTATCTATGTGAGCCATGGACATCCATAACCTCAAAATTTTCCTCAGCGTCGCCGCTACCGGCAGCTTTTCCCGCACAGCCATACTGGCGGAGTCGACACAGTCTTCGGTCAGCAAAGCAATATCGCAACTTGAGGCCGAACTTGGCGCAAAACTTTTTTTGCGAACCGGCCGCGGGGCCAGCCTGAGTGAGTCAGGCAGGGCTCTGGTGCCACGCGCTGAAGTACTTGTCCGAGACGCCGACAGTTTGGCGGACCTGATCGCCAGCGTGACGGGCGAAACCACGGGCACTGTTAAATTTGCCATCCAACCCTCAGTCAGTTGGCCCCTGGTCCACGAACTGATTCACCGGGTGGGCCAACATCACCCCGGTATCCGACTTCAGATCGCAGAAGGCACTACGCATCAGATTGAAGAGTGGCTGGCCGACGGGCGAGCCGACCTGGGCGTCCTCTCCAAAGCACCCTCAATTGATCTTGCCGAATCACGACCCCTTTTTTCCATTCCGCTTTTGTTGGTGTCGCGAGGTGGCGGGCTATCGCAGTCCGCCAGCATGGTGTCGTTGGCCGAATTGGCCACAATCCCGCTGGCCATACCAACCGCCCCCAACGGGGGTCGCCTGCTTCTCGAGGAAGCGGCCCGACGAGCCAAACTGACTCTCAACATCGTGCTAGAAGTGAACTCCAACCACCTTATCAAGCGCTTGGTGGCTGCGAG
>CAJAXU010000537.1 GCA_903948045.1 uncultured beta proteobacterium
CAGCACCAATGGGCACGCCGATGCAAGATCAGCGCATGCAGACCAGGGTAGCAGGTGATCACCTCCCAGGAGCTGCGCGCCGCCGGGTCACGGTCAAGAATGCATTGAATATCAGAGCGAAGTCGGGACAACATGGTTTGAAGTTTAGCCGTCGGCTGGGCCGGCTGTTTTGGCCATCAGCTTGGCGATGCCGCGCAGGATGTGGATTTCTTCTTGGGTCAGCGCGGCCCGGTTGAACAACTGGTTTAGCCGTGGCATCAGCTTGCGCGGGGCCTGCGGGTCCAGAAAGCCAATGGCGGTCAGCGCCTGCTCCCAGTGCGCCAGCATGCCCGTCACCTGGCTGGCGTCCGCCAGCACGGTCGCTGGCGTGGCCGACTGCACGGCGAAACTGCCGAGGGCCAAACGCCACTCGTAGGCAATCACCTGCAGTGCAGCCGCCAAGTTGAGTGAACCAAACTGCGGATTGGTTGGAATGCTCAGGCAGGCGTGGCAACGGTAGACATCCTCATTGCGCATGCCAAAGCGCTCCGAGCCGAACAAAAAGGCCACGCCTGAGTTTTGAACGTTTTCAGGCTCTAGCCCTTGTCCTGCTTGGGGTTCTAGCTCCTTTTTTAATAGCAATTCGAAATGCTCGCGGGGTGTGACAGTGGGCGGGCCAAAATCCCGAGGTGTCATGGCGGTCGCGCACAGGTGGCTCATGCCGTCCAGCGCCTCATCGAGTGTGTCGACGATGCGTGCGCGGGTGAGCACGTCCAGCGCGCCGCTGGCCCGCTGGATGGTTTCTTCGCGCCGCAGCACGTTAGGCCAGCGCGGCGCCACCAGCACCAAGTCGTCAAAGCCCATGGTTTTCATGGCACGAGCGGCAGCACCCACGTTGCCGGCGTGGCTGGTGTTGATCAGGATAAAACGTGTCTGCATAGATGACGCGGTAGGCCGACGAACTGGCCCGGGTAAAATCAATGCATTGTCGTCGCCCGCATCGCCGGGTGGCCCTGCCCTGTTCTTACCCTAGCGGCCGCTGCGCGCAATTTGCCCGTGGCCCACACAATCCAGAAGCCATGTCCTCCCCCAATCTGCATCCCATGATCAATGTGGCCGTCAAAGCGGCCCGTACTGCCGGCAACCTCATCAACCGGGCGGCGCTCGATGTGGAGTCGGTCCGCGTCTCGCAAAAGCAGGTCAATGATTTTGTGACTGAAGTTGACCAGGCGGCCGAGCAGGCCATCATCGAGACTCTGCTGGCAGCCTACCCCGGGCATGGCATCTGGGCGGAAGAATCGGGCCGGACCCACGGCGCCCAAGATTCGGATTACGTCTGGATCATTGACCCGCTGGACGGCACCACCAACTTCATCCACGGTCTGCCCGTGTATTGCGTGAGCATTGCGCTGGCGGTCAAGGGCAAGGTTGAGCAGGCCGTGATTTATGACCCAACCCGCAACGACCTGTTCACCGCCACGCGCGGGCGCGGCGCCTTTCTGAACGACCGCCGCATTCGGGTCTCCAAACGCGTGCGCCTGCAAGAATGCCTGATCTCCACGGGTTTTCCGTTTCGCCAAGGCGACGACTTCAACACCTACCTGCGCATGATGGGCGACGTGATGCAGCGCACCGCCGGCCTGCGCCGTCCGGGCGCCGCCGCGTTGGATCTGGCCTATGTCGCGGCTGGCTTTACCGACGGCTTTTTTGAAACCGGTTTGCAGCCCTGGGATGTCGCCGCCGGCTCGCTGCTGGTCACTGAGGCGGGTGGCTTGGTCGGCAACTTTACCGGCGAAGCCGATTTTCTAGAGCAAAAAGAGTGCGTGGCGGGTGCGCCCCGCATTTACGGGCAGCTGGTGGGTTTGCTGGGCAAGTACAGCAAGTTTGCCGGCGCCGGTGACAAGGCTAACGTGCGGCAGGCCACGGCCGAACTGGCCGCGGGCGGGACCTCGGAGGCATCCCCGCTCTAGACCTGCGACCCATGAAAAGCCGGTACTTCTTCCAGCTGGTCGCATTGTCGGCGCTGTGGGGCACCGGCTTTTTACTGACCCGTATCGCCACACCTGTCCTGGGGCCAAGCGTTACCGCCGCCGCGCGTATCGGGCTGGGCGCCATGACGCTGGCCATGATCATGCGCCACCAGCAGTTGGCATGGCCGCGGCAACACTGGCGAGAGCTGTTGCTGTTGGGCGCCACAGCCATTGCATTGCCGCATTTCCTGAGCGCCTGGTCTTCCCTTTACCTGCCATCGGGTTACAGTGCTGTGGTCGGGGTCACGTCCGTGCTGTTTGGCGCCTTCGCGGCTGCCTGGATGAAAGAAGACACCCTGACCTGGGCCAAGCTGGTGGGCTGCCTGCTCGCCTTTACCGGTGTCGCACTGGTGGTCAAGCTGGGGCCCATTCACCCCTCGCCAGAGGTCTTGGCGGGCACGGCTCTGGCGGTAGGCGCCTGCTTTTTCACCGGATTCAGCATGCCCCTGCTCAAACGGGCCACCCAACGCATGGCGCCCTTGAGCATCACCGCCGGCATCCACGCCTTTGGTTTTTTGCTGCTGTTGCCCGGTGCCCTGTGGAAACTACCCCAGGCCCAATTTTCATGGCCTGCCCTCTCTGCGGTGGCGCTGATGGGCATCATTACCTCCGGCCTGGCCTATTGGCAATACATGCGCATCGTGCAACATGTCAGCGCAGTGGCCGCCCACAGCTCCACCTTCATGGTGACCATTTTTGGCGTGATCTGGGGGCATCTGGTGCTGGGCGAAGTGTTCACCCTGGCCTCTTATATCGGCGGTGTACTGGTGTTACTGGCCACCATGAGGTGACCGGCTTTAACCCGCTCAGCCAGCGCGACCGTAAAACCCCAAGCGCTCCTCCGGGCTGAACATGACGCCAGGCGTCTCGTAGTAGCACAGCACGGCAATCATCCGGTCTACGTCGCCTTGCACGGGTGTGACCCGGTGGGCGGTATTTTTGCCACGAAACACATTCAAGGTACCTGCTTGCAGATGCAGCAAGCGAGCCTCGGGGTCGCGGCCCTCCAGCAGTTTGGCGACACCGTCGTAGTTGGGGTCTGTGTCTGTGCGCAGGTTAGTACGGTATTCAAAATCACCACCCTGTTCAGGGGCCTGCAGCAGCAGCGTGGTGGTGAACTCAGACCGGTCGAAATGCCAGTTCAGCGCCTCGCCGGCCCGGTAGGCGATGACGTTGGCACATGCCAGCGGGTCCGGCATGACATACAAGGCGGGCCGGCCCATGGTGGCCGCCAAGAAATTCGCCAGTGGCGGGTATTCATATACCGCCATCACCAAGCTACCCGGCATTTGGTCGGCACACACGGTATGGTTGGTGGTCTGCACCTGGCGCAGTGCTGGGTGATCGGCCGCCAGGCCGGGAATTTCTGGCTTGAAGTAGATGTTGTGGCGCCGCTGGTGCAGGTACGAGTCGCTGGCCATCACTGGCGCAATTTCAGCCGCTGCCTGGGCCGCCACACCCGGTCGCAAAAACCCTTCCAGGCTAAACATGCCACCCTGCTGCAATTCAGCCTGCGCTGCCGCGACCATGTCGTGCCAAGCTTGGCTGCCCTCACGGTCCAGGGGGTAACGATCCAGGTCGATGATGTGTCTCAAACGGGGCTCCTCAGTATCAACCTGCCGATCTTACTGCGCAACTCAAGCGGGCTTTAGCGCACCGCCCTCACAGGCTTTTTTGGTTGACCCGTTTGCCCAGGGCCTCGGCACTTTCTTTGCGCTCGCTGTAACGGTCGACCAGGTAGGGCGCCACATCACGCGTCAGCAATGTGAACTTCACCAGCTCTTCCATCACATCCACCACCCGGTCGTAGTAAGCAGATGGTTTCATGCGCCCGGCCTCATCAAACTCCAGAAAGGCTTTGGCCACCGAGCTTTGGTTGGGGATGGTGATCATGCGCATCCAGCGCCCCAGAATGCGCATTTGGTTGACCGCATTGAAGGACTGCGAGCCGCCACTAACCTCCATCACTGCCAGCGTCTTGCCCTGTGTGGGCCGGACAGCGCCAATGGACAAGGGGATCCAGTCGATCTGGCTTTTCAGGATGCCCGTCATAGCGCCATGACGCTCGGGGGAGCACCACACCATGCCTTCTGACCAGGCGGCCAATTCGCGCAAGGCACGCACTTTGGGGTGGGTCTCTGGAGCCGCGTCGGGCTGCGGCAAATCTTGCGGGTCAAACACCTTCACCTCCGCCCCCATGGCCTCCAGCAGACGAGCCGCCTCCAGCGTCAACAACTTGCTGTATGAGCGCTCGCGCAAGGAGCCATACAGCATCAAGATTCTGGGTGGATGGGTCGACGGTACCGTGGTCAACAGCTGGCTTTGGCTAGGCAGCCTGAAGCTGGCTGTATCAATGGCGTCAGAGGGTAGGGAAAGATAAGGCATGTGTTCCATCGGTTTTGCTAAGTTTGGCGGCCCGGCCACTCATTTCAAGCGACGGGCGCCGAGGCGCCACGCTCATACCAGCCCTTGGAGTTGTTGACGATGTACACCACCAGCAGCATGACCGGCACCTCAATCAGCACACCCACCACCGTGGCCAGGGCCGCGCCAGAGTTGAAGCCGAACAGGCTGATGGCGGCCGCCACCGCCAGCTCAAAGAAGTTGGACGCGCCAATCAGGGCCGATGGGCAGGCCACCGAGTGCTTTTCACCCACTGCGCGATTGAGCCAATAAGCCAGCGCCGAGTTGAAAAACACCTGGATCAGGATCGGCACCGCCAGCAAGCCAATGACCAGGGGTTGCTTCAAAATGGCTTCACCCTGAAAGGCAAACAGCAACACCAGTGTGATCAGCAGTGCGGCTATTGACCAGGGCCCAATCCTGGCCATGGTCGCCTCAAAAACAGCAGGGCCTCTGGCCAGCAGCGCCTTGCGCAGGAACTGCGCCAGGATGACGGGGATCACAATGTACAAAACCACGGAGGTGAGCAGCGTGTCCCAGGGCACTGTGATCGCCGAGATGCCCAGCAGCAAACCCACCAGCGGCGCAAAAGCAACCACCATGATGCTGTCGTTCAATGCCACTTGCGACAGGGTGAACAGTGGGTCCCCCCCGGTCAGGCGGCTCCAGACAAACACCATGGCGGTACACGGCGCTGCCGCCAACAAGATCAGCCCGGCAATGTAGCTGTCAATCTGATCCGGCGGCAACAGGGGCGCAAACCAATGGCGAATAAACAACCAAGCCAGCAAGGCCATGGAAAAGGGCTTGACCAGCCAATTCACGAACAGCGTCACCCCAATGCCTTTGATATGCTGACGTACCTCGCCCAGAGCACTAAAGTCAACCTTCACCAACATGGGGATGACCATGACCCAAATCAGCAAGCCCACCGGCAGGTTGACCTTGGCGACCTCCATCTGCCCGATGGCCTGGAACACAGGTGGAAACAGCTGGCCCAGCGCGATGCCGACCACGATGCACAGGAACACCCACACCGTCAGGTAGCGTTCAAAAACACCCATCGCTGCCGGGGCAGCCGGTTGGGCATTTTTGCCAAAATTGAGGTCCATGCAACGAGGCCTCAGGCGTGGGCCAACTGCCGGGCACTGGTCTGTAAAACCGCCTGCTGCAGCTTGGCATCAGGCAAACTGCAGAGCAACTCCAAACGACGATGGATGGCGTGCAAGGTTTTTCGGAATGCCTCGCGCTTGTCGTCTTCAGAACCATCGCCCTCTGACGGGTCAGGGTAGCCCCAGTGCGCCGTGCCCTCGGTGGCGATGCCGGTGGAAAAGGCCCGGAAGCGGCCGCCACCCGTGGCATTCAGCAAGGCTTCGGCCAAGATGGTTATGGCGGAATTGTGCGTGCACAGAAAAAGCACATTCAGCGGTGGGTGTCGGTCGGCCATGGGTGTGCTCCGGTTCGTTAGCAATTTAGCAGCCGGAGGGTGCAGCTGGGACAAGCAGACATGGCTGACCCTGGCAGCAGTTTTGAGTGAGGTAGGCCAGCACCGCATTCATACGGTCGAACTGCGCCCGGTACACCAGGTTGCGCCCTACCCGCTCCTGGCTGATCAGGTCTGCATGCAGCAACTCTTTCAGGTGAAAAGACAGCGTGTTCGCCGCCACGCCCAGGCTGTCGGACAAGGCGCTCGGGGTCAAGCCGGTGTCGCCGGCCACCACCAGCGAGCGAAAAACCTCCAGTCGTGATGGCTGGGCCAATGCCGCAAGGGCTTTAACGACCGCAATTGATTCCATAATTCGATGATACTTGAATTAAAGGAAAAGCCGCTCAGCAAAATGGCCGCTTCGAGGCTGCCAGATCACCTGCCAAACCACCTGGTGCAATTGATTACACTCAAACCCAAACGTTCTTGGACCCAAAGACCTGACACTGACCGAAGCTCAGCACGCCATGGCAACGCCCTCCGAAGATCTGCTCCGAAGCATCGCGAGCCTGCTTGATGGACTGGACGTGGCGCTGTGCGTGTTTGACGACCAGGACCGCAGCCTGCTTTGGAACCGGGCGTTTCTGCAGCTGTTCCCTGAGCACCAGTCACACGTGACGGTGGGTGAGCCCTATCGCGACAACTTGCGCCGCTTCTATGAGGGCCGGCTCGGTCCGGATGAGCTGCCGCAGATCGAAGACTACATCCAGGCCGGCATTGTGCGTCACCGCACACAGCACCAACCCTTTGAGTTTGAACACCGGGGTCGGTTCATCAAGGCATCATCGCTGCCGCTGCCCGGCGTGGGCCGGATGCGTTTATGGAGCCAGCGCGTCAGCCGCTCGGAGGACAGCCAGAATAACGGTCGGCGCCGGTCCGACACCTTGACCGGCGCGACCGATGCCGGGCGGGCCCTGCTTGACAGGGTGCCTGATGGGCTGATGATTTGTGGCCGCGATGGCCGCATCCAGTGGGTGAACGAACCCTTGGTGCGCATGTACGGCCTGCCTACCAGGGCCGACGCCAGGGGTGCCACACTGGCATCGCTGTACCGATCTGCTTGGCGCGACTGCGGCCCTGAACAAGCGCAGCAAATGGCGGACGGACTGAAGACCCTGGAAGACAATCTGCGCTTTTCGGGTGCACCCTTTGAGCTGCCTTTGCCCGGCAACCGTTTTACCCGGATCATCACCCAACCCATTCATGCCGACGAAGCGTTTTACGCGCATGTCGACATCACCGAAATCAAGCGCCAGCAACACCAATTGGCGCGACTGAACCAAGATCTGACCAACAGTACCCAGCAGGCCCGTGACGCTTCGCTCAGCAAGAGCCAATTTCTGGCCAACATGAGCCACGAAATTCGCACGCCAATGCACGCCATTCTTGGCTTGCTGGAACTGCTGCAGACCACCACACTCGACCACGAGCAGCGGGACTACGTCGACAAAACGCGCGGCGCCGGCCGGTCTTTGCTCACCCTGCTGGACGATATTCTGGATTTATCCAAAGTGGAGGCCGGCCGCATGACGCTGGACCCACAGCCCTTCGAGCTGGAGCAATTGCTGCGCGATTTGTCGGTCATCCTGTCGGCGAGTGTGGGGGACAAGCCGCTGGAGCTGCTGTTTGACATTGAGCCGGGGCTGCCTGCAGTGTTGATCGGCGACCAGAAACGCTTGCACCAAATCCTGCTCAACCTGGCGTCCAATGCCGTCAAATTCACCTCCAGCGGGACGGTCTTGATTCGCCTGCGCACGCCAAGCGGCGACGGGGCCCACATCACGCTGGGTTTTGAGGTGATTGACACCGGCATTGGCATCGCCCCCGAGCATCTTGACCCTATCTTCACTGGTTTTTCTCAGGCCGAAGCCTCGACCACACGGCGATTTGGCGGCACCGGCCTGGGCTTGTCGATCAGCCAGCGCCTGGTGCAATTGATGGGGGGCCGGATCAGCGTTGCCAGCACCCTTGGACAGGGCAGCACGTTTTCTTTCGCGCTGCAGTTGCCGATCGCAGCTGCGGCGGCGCCTCCCCACCAGCCTGACACGCGCGCCCTGAAACCTGCCGGAACGGTGTTAATCGCCGACGACAGCCTGCAAGCGGCCGAACTGATGGCCGGCATGGTGCATCAATGGGGCTGGCGGGCTGACGTGGCCGCAACGAGCGATCAGGCGCTGGCGCTGCTGGGGCAACGCAAGCTGGCCGGGCAGCCGGGTTATGACGTGGTGATTGTTGACGCCCGCCTGCCCGAGCCCGATGGCTGGGCGCTGGTCCGACAACTGCGCCAAGACGAGCTGGCAGTGTCCGACGCCAACCCTGTGGTGGTGGTGGTCGCAAATTCTTATCGCGACGCACCCTCGCTCCGGGCGGCAGAAGATCGCGCGCTGGTGCAGGGGTTTCTGGTCAAGCCAGTCACATCACACATGCTGCTGGAGGCGATTTTGCTGGCTGACGTGGCCCCAACGGGCGCCATACCGACTACTCCACCGCAGCCAAAAGCGCGCCGGCTGATTGGCCTGCGCGTGCTGGTGGTTGAGGACAACCCGGTCAACCAGCAGGTTGCCCAGGGGCTGCTTCGATCGGAAGGTGCGCTGGTGTCGATCGCAGGCAATGGCCAGCTCGGCGTCGAGGCTGTGGCGGCGGCAAGCCCGCAATTCGACGTGGTTTTGATGGATGTGCAAATGCCCATCCTCGACGGCATGGCGGCCACCCGCCACATCCGTGGCGAACTGGGCCTGCTGGCGCTGCCGATCGTAGCCATGACCGCCAACACCATGGCACATGATCTTGAGGCCTGCACCGCTGCCGGCATGAGCACGCATGTGGGCAAACCGTTTAATCTCGACCAGCTGGTCGACGTGCTGACCCGGCTGGCCCCTGGCGGAGCGGGCAGCCGCGCTGGCGCAGGCTAGTCCTCTTTGTCAATCTTGCTTGCCAGCCACACCCCATTGCTGGCGCTGGCCTTCACCTCCACCTTGGTCACGTAAGGCGTGCCGGACGCGGTCCACCCCAGTTTGTCGTTGACCGCTGTACTGCTGTTGTAGGTGAAAGCGGTACCTTTGAGGGTGAAGCTGCCACCGCTGCCGGTATCCAGCACCAGGTCGGTTACCGGTCCGTGAAATTCGTAGCTGCCGGTGCTGCCCTTGTAGGACGATGACTCGCCTTCAATCTCCACTTTGGCGGCGACCAGCTTGCCTGCAGTTTTCGTGCCTTTGACTTCAACCCGCTTGCCCAGAGCCAGACCACTGAACGTCACCCCAACCGGGATGGTGACTTCAACGCCGCTCACCGCCAAACTGCTGGGAGCCAGCGCTGTGACAAAGCCTTCGAGCTCAAACGCGTTGTCATCCTTGATGCCGTCTATGGCACTGGCCGCAGCCAGTTCGATCCGGGTGGCTTTGAAACCCGTATCCAGCCGCACCTTCACCAGCATACCCGCCGACCAGGTCTGCGGCTGGGTGGTGCTGCTGTCATAAGTAAACGGTGCCGTACGGCTGCCCATGAGGGTGAAGTCGCCATTGGTTTTAGCCTGCACCACACCACTGACCCGGTACTCATTGCCCAGCGCTGCCAGCCCGGACTTCCTTTCAACGCGGGTGGCCACCAAATGGCCGGAAACAGGGTCAATAAAGCCATAGACCTCGACAAAATAGCCCGCCAGCAACGGATTGGCCCCAGCCAGCCCCGACAGTGGCATGAGGTCCTCGCCGTCAAACAGCGTTGCTGGCTTGATCTCAACCGTCAGGTCCAACAGGGTGAAGCTTGAGGCGCCGACCGTGCCCACCGGCCCCTTCCACTCGCTGGCGCTGACAATGCTGCTGGCCGTCCCAGTGCGGAGCCCGCCCACCGATGTGGCCTCGGTGAGGGGCGAGCCTTTGACCGTCACCACCATGCCGGGGCGCAGCGCCGATGCGCTATCGACCGAGCCGCTGACACTGGCGCTGCTGTCGTCGTAGCGGATGCCGTTGACGATGATGGAACCCAGCCCGCTGATCGAGCCGCTGGTGAAGGAGCCGGTACCGCCGCTGCTGATGCCTGCGATGTCCAAGCCACCGCCGCCGCAACCGGCCAAGTGGGCCACGGAGCCCGCCATGGCAAAGAGTGCGGTGCGGCGGGTCAGGTGATGGTGTTCAATGGTTTTTTTCATGATGGTCCCTTGGTTGATGGTTGATGGTTGATGGTTGGCGAAATGGTCATTGGCGCTCAGCTGGGGGCGGCATCTGGTCGGTCCAGGAATACAGCCCTACCTTGAGTGACTGGTTGCGCGGCAGGCCGGCGGCGGCGTCGGCAGCCATCAAGGACTGAAACTGCGGCCCCAGCCGGGTCATCATGTCGCGCCACATGCGGGCGACCAGCGGGCGTGCCGCCTGCACCGATTCGCAAGAGAGTTCGTCGGCAAACAGGGCCTGCTCAAAATGCTCTGTGCCCTGGCCCAGCACGTTGTCCACCGCCGCATGCAAATGGTCACCCACATTGGCACCCAACAGCCCCATCAAATGGGGCCAGTTGCCACTGGGCACGAAGGCACTCTTGAGCAGCGCGACCTGCTCGCGTTGCTCATCGAGCGCCACCAGGTCCAGGCGAATCATCTCGGCCAACAGCGAGCGCGGATGCACATCCTTGGTCACCATGGTGGCCAAGGCCTCAAAGCTGGGCGCGGCACCCAGCCGGGCAATCGGTAGCGGGTAGCCGTCGGCATCGGTGTAGCCGGCCTGACTGATCCAGTGCGTTAACAGCTCTGTCACTGCCGACCGCGTCTGCGACGCCTCAAGCGGCGGGGCGGCGGACAGGCGATCAACCTCGCGGCGTGTCAGACCCGTCATGGTGCTGATACGGCTGGTCAGCCGGTCCGGGTTGGCGCCCGGCGACGACTGCCGCGCCGCGTCCACAAAGGCCCGGCGCACCAGCTGCTCCACCACCTGAATCGTCACACCCTTGTCCAGGCAAAGCCGGGCCACCGGGGCAAGAATGCCGCTGAGTGCCGTTAAAAGCGCTTTGTGGTCAGCTTGCAGAGCAGAAACAGAGGTGTCCAAGGGGGTCTTTCAGTAGTCAGTCACTCCAGTATAAATGTGCTAATCACACATTTAAATTGATATTCTGTAAGGAATTGCGTCATTGGCAACGCAAAAACTGCCGGGGCCATGGCGTGGATCAGGACATACGGCCCACGGCGCAGCTCACAAAAGACTTGGCGTTAGCTAGCCCGGCCTCCAGACCCGCGAGCGAACCTTTCTCTGGATAACCCATCGCCCGCAGCTTGGCCACCACAGCATCGCGGGCCGACGGCGGGCCCGCAAACCGCACGCTCTGCTGCTGCCAAGGGTTCGTGAGTGAAGCCAGCCTCAAGGTCGCCCGCTACCACTGCGACGCCCTGGCCACCATCGACACCACCGTCGTCAAGGTGCCCATCCGGGCCTTGGCCGCCGAACTGGACCGCGACCCTGCCTTTGCCAGCCGCTGGATCGGCATGCTCAACCAAGAAGTGCGCCGCCTGCGCCTGCACTGCGAACGCCTGAGCATGAAATCAGTCAAAGACCGGGTGCTGCACCTCATCAATACCGAGGGGCAAAACGGCAGCTACACAGCGTCCACCGGCCTGAAATCACTGGCGGGCGAGTTGGGCGTGACGCACGAAGCGCTGTATCGGACACTGGCCGCGCTGGTGAACGCCAAAATCATCCAGCGCGACCAAGGCGTCTTGTCGATCTTGCGCGACTGAACAGCCCAGACCGCCGGGCCATCAATGCAGGTGCCTGTGGTGCGCATCCGGGTAGTGGCTATGAGCATGGCGCAGTGGCTCGTGCCGATGCGGGTGCGCGTGCTTGCCCGCCTTGAGCTGTTCGTCGGTATGGTCATGCTGATGGTGCTCGTCGTGCTCATGCGCATGGTCGTGTGCCATCGCTTCGTGAACATGGGCGTGGGCATGCTTTTCAGTCAGGTGAAGCCACACCCCGACGCCCATCAGCCCCGCCGCCGCCAACAGCCGCCAGGTCACTGGCTCGCCGCCCAGCAAAGCCAGGGCGGCGCCGACAAACGGCGCCACTGAAAAATAGGCGCCGGTGCGGGCCGCGCCCAAATGCCGCAGGCCCACCACGAACAACGCCAGGCTCACGCCATAGGCGAGAAAACCCACCGCCATGGCCACCGCCAGGGTTACGCCGCCTGGCAACTTATCCCCGACCACCAAGGCCAGCACCAAGTTGACGCTGCCCGCCACCAGGCCCTTGACCGACGCGATCCAGGTGGCGTCATTGAGCGCCACCTTGCGGGTCAGGTTGTTGTCCACACCCCAGGCGAGGCAAGCGCCCAATATGGCCAACGCAGGCCACAGGCCAGCAAAGCTCACACTCTCAGGCCAACTGAGCACCAGCGCCCCGGCAGCAATCAGGCCCATCCCCAGCGCAATCCGCCGGTCAAAGTTTTCACGGAAAACCAGCCAAGCCAACAGCGCTGTAAAAACACCCTCGGCATTGAGCAACAAGGAAGCGCCCGATGCCGGCATACCGCCCAAGCCCAGCATCAACAGCAACGGCCCGACCACGCCGCCAGCCAGCGTTGCCCCGGCCAGCCAGGCAGCCTCGCCACTGGCCAACTTGACCGGCGCCGCACGGGTGGCCAGGCGGTACAGAGTCAGCCCCAGGCCCGAGCCCAAGTAAAGCAGGCCCGCCAACATCCACGGCCCCACACTGCCCAAGAGCAGCTTGGCCAGCGGCGTACCGGCGCCAAATAGCAGCGCGGCCCCCAAGGCTGCGGCTACGCCTGCGCTCAGCATGTCGACTGCCTGTGCATGGTCACCCTTTTTTTACATCGCCACGTTAACGCATCGCGACGCACTGTGGCGTAACGAGCACGCAAGGATGCTAGATGAATAAAGTACATTGGTAAACAACATGCAAGTTATCACCACCCCGCCAACCGCCGTCGTCATTCCAGAGAACGAACGCTGGCTGCACGAAACACAAGCCGCCTCCGACTTGGCACGAGCTCTAGATTGGTCAAAGCAACACCCTGCGTCTGACCTTCAAGCTGATGCCCTTCTCGCCACTGCAGCCCAGAGCGTGTAAAACGGATGGGTTTCAGCGACGCCCCTGTTCGCCTTGACTTGAACAACCCAGTTTTTCAGGAACAACTTTTCGGTCTGCAAAAGCCGTAACGCAACGCTGCGATAGACACCTTGTGAAAAATCCGGCAACTCAGCTTGGGCCAGCTGTACCGTGACAACGGTTTCCGTTTGAAGTGGAAAAAAATCGTGATCGGGAAACAAGCGCCGGGAATTGAATCCATTTACTCACTGCGATCGTCGGCAGCGCTTTCAGCCGTGGCCACCACGCCTTAGCTCAGCGTTGGATTCCTAACCACCTATTTCTCCGAGCGTCCAATCGCATCAACTTCATGCTACCCCGGCCACGCGGCAGGCCAATCTTTTGGCTCAGGCCAGCTACATTAGAGTGTTCGCAAAGATCAAAAATCCGGGAAGCCATGAGCACAAATTCAAACCTCGGAATAATCATTGCCATTCTGGGAGCCGGCGCTGTCGGCTTGGCGATTTTGAAAGCCAAGCTCGCTGGACTTGGCGGACGCACCGCAGGCAAATTCAAAGCCAAGCGCTTGCTTTCAGCCAACGAGCTGGAATTTATCAGTCGCTTGGAATCCGCCGCTCCAGAACTCCGTTTCCATGCGCAAGTTTCCATGGGCGCTGTGCTTGATCCTGCTGTCCCCCGAAGCGACGGCAAGTCTTACATGAGCATTCGCGGCATGTTCGCCCAAAAAATCATCGACTTCGTCGCACAAGAAAAACGGTCTGGCGACATTTTGGCGATCATTGAGTTGGACGACAGCACACACAAAGAAGCCAAGGACGCAAAGCGCGACGCCATGCTCTCCAGCGCGGGCTACCGCACCATCCGTTGGAACTCCAAAGCAAAGCCCGACGCGGCGGCTATCCGAACCGCTCTGTTTCCACCACCTTTGACAGTGGCCTCGCCAAGCGACATCCCCAACAGGATTGAACCCAGCCGATAGCTGGTTTCAAGTCGCGTCCATGCACCGCGGTGTAGATAGTCAATCCGGACTCGCCTATGACGGCCCAGGCAACCCTGATCTGCCTGTGGTTTCCACCTCCAACGTCAGCCAGGCCAAATTGATCAAGCGCGTTGACGGCTGGCGGTCGGTCCCAAGCCAATTCTTACAATTGCCCGATACATGGGTGTTTAGCGATATCGCATACTCGGGATCGCCTTTTTTGATGACGATCTGACCTTGCCCCTGGAATCCGTACCCCTTGCGCCGCACGGGAGACCTCCGGGCGCACCCTTATTGATATTCGGTCTACATCGGACAGTGCGTCTGAGCTTCATGGCACACCTAGACGACTGTGGTCGAGTCGGCGAAGGCTCTCTCTCGCCAACACTGAAAACTACGGCGAACCGGTCAAAATTAGACACATCGAATCGCGCCGATCATCCCTTGATCGCCAACGACAATCAGCGCCAGACCCAAGCCAAGTAGATTGCAATAACGCGCCAACTCATCGATGCAAAAAGAAAAACCTGACAGCGCCAAAGCCGCGGTAGGCCTGCCATTGTCCGCCCACACCCCCATGATGGCCCAGTACCTTGGCCTCAAGGCGGATTACCCCGACACCCTGCTGTTTTACCGCATGGGGGATTTTTACGAGATGTTTGATGCCGACGCCGAGAAGGCGGCTCGGCTGTTGAACATCACGCTCACCAGCCGGGGCCAGTCGGCCGGGGTGCCGGTGCTGATGGCCGGGGTGCCGTTTCATTCGGTAGAGACCTACCTGGCGCGGCTGATCAAGCTGGGTGAATCGGTGGCCATCTGCGAGCAGGTGGGTGAGGTGGGTGGCAAGGGGCCAGTCGAGCGCAAGGTGATGCGGGTGGTCACGCCTGGCACGCTGACCGACATGGCGCTGCTGGGCGACAAGACCGAATCGCTGCTGCTGGCGGTGCACCAGGGCGCGCGCCAGCGCTGCGGCCTGGCCTGGCTCAGCATCACGCGCGGCGAGGTGTTGCTGGCCGAGTGCACGCCCGACGAGCTGCCCGAGTGGGTGGCACGCATTGGCCCGGGCGAGCTGCTGTACAGCGCCGGTGCCACGCCGGCCTTTGAGGGCCGGCTGCGCGCCCTGCCCGGCTTGTCGCTCACGGTATCACTGACGGTGCGGCCGGATTTTCAGTTTGACGCCGCTTTGGGTCAGCGCAAACTGCAAGAGCAGTTGCAGTCCGCCAGCCTGGCCGCCTGGCAGGCGGACGGTCTGCCGCAGGCCCACGCCGCCGCTGCCGCGCTGCTGGCCTATGCCGAGCACACCCAGGGCCGGGCTTTGAGCCATGTGCACAGCCTGAAGGTGCAGCGCCACGACGAGCTGATCGACCTGCCGCACAGCACCCGGCGCAACCTGGAGCTGACGCAAACCCTGCGCGGCGAAGACCAGCCCACGCTGCTGTCGCTGCTAGACAGCTGCATCACCGGGATGGGCAGCCGCCTGCTGCGCAACTGGCTGCTCACGCCCCGGCGCGACCGGCACGAGGCGCGCTCCCGGCTTGGCGCCATTGCCGCTCTGCGCAGCGGCCCCTGGCAGGCGCTGCGCGACGCGCTCAAGGGCAGC
>CAJAXU010000538.1 GCA_903948045.1 uncultured beta proteobacterium
CCTTTGGCACGCTACGCTGGCCTTAACGAAAATCTGATAGAGACCCACTGAGCCAACTGAACATGAATCTCTTTGAAAAATATGGCGGCACACCCACTGTCAGTAAGGTCGTGACGAACTTCTACGGCAAGATCCTGTCGCGACCCCACCTCAAAGCTTACTTTGCAGGCGTACCACTGCCCAAACTGATCCAGCACCAGGTTCGATTCATGTCGCAGGTGATGGGGCAGACGCCCGGCACCTACAACGGGCAGTCGATGGACATGGCGCACCAGCGTCTGAACATCACCGCAGCGCACTTTGGCGAAGTAGCACAAATCCTGGAGACCTGTCTGAATGAGGCCGGCATGGCAGCAGAGGACCTGGCAACCGTCATGACGGCAGTCGCTAGCCTACAAAATGCGGTCGTCAGCCCTGGCCACGCCTCGCGCGCCTGATTACAAAAGCGAAGCTTGTGACCCCATTGGCAGGCGATTTAACGGACAAGCGGTGGCGTAGTCAAAACTTGTTCGTGGTGTGGCTGCTGGCCCTCACGATGGTCGTAGCAGTGCCCCTGGGCATGTACCAAAGCCTGGTCAACCAGTCCGAGCAGCGCAGCCTCCGGGAGGCACAAACCCTGAGCAGCGTCATCGCGGTGTTTCGTGCCTATTACGCCACTAACGTTGCCGGCCGCATTCTGGGCGCAAGCGGGGCGCCGATCACGCTCACCGACAAATACCACGACCTGCCTGGCGGTTTGCCCATTCCGGCAACCCTGTCCATCGAACTGGCCGGCGCTATTGCCAAGGCCGCCGGCGAGAACAAGTTTTCGATGGCCTTTGTCTCGGACGCACCCTTTCTTAACCGCAAGCGTGCACCGGCCGATGCCTTTCAAATGGAAGCCCTGAAAGCGTTTCGAGCCGACAGCGGGCTTGCCCACTTCTCACGCCTGGAGGCGAACGCAGACGGTGAACGCTTGCGTTGGGCCATACCGGTGAAGATGCTGCCTGCCTGCGTTGCCTGCCATAACGGGCATCCCGACTCACCGATCAAAACCTGGAAGGTGGGCGATGTGCGCGGCATTCAGGAAGTGGCTGTGCCCCTGAAGGCCGCGAACCCCGTCCAGACCTTCTGGCCGCTCTTGCTCTCGCTGGCTTTCCTGATGATTTCGGGCGCCGCTGTCTATCGGCAAGTCAGGGCGAGCAACCGGCGGCTTCGCGTTGCCATGGAAGAACAGAGTGCCGTTTTTGAGGCGGCCGAGATCGGTATTGCGCTACTGAAGAATCGTGTCGTGATGCGCACCAATGCAGCCTTCGACAAGTTTTTCAACCACGAGCGGCATGGCATGAACGGCATGGACTCGCGGGCTTGGTACCTATTGGAAGAGGATCACGTTGCTGGTGGTGACGATGTCGATGCGCAGCTCAGCCGCGGTGAGACTTCCTACCGCGAGCTCCCCCTCAAGCGCAAGGATGGCGAGGTCTTCTTTGGCCGGCTCAGCGCCCGGGCCATTGACCCGAATGATCTGGCGAAGGGCACGGTATGGCTGGTTGAGGATATTTCGGAACGCATGACTCTGCAGGCCAACCTGCAGGTTGCGCTGGACGCGGCCGAGTCTGCGGTGCAGGCCAAGGGCGACTTCTTGGCCAACATGAGCCACGAAATCCGCACACCCATGAACGCCATCATTGGCATGAGCCATTTGGCGCTAAAGACCGAACTCACGCCACGACAGCGCGATTACCTGAAAAAAATCCAGCTCTCGGGACAGCATCTGCTAGGGCTGATTAACGACATTCTGGATTTCTCCAAGATCGAGGCTGGCAAACTAGATGTCGAACGCGTGGAGTTCGACGTAGAGCGCATGCTGGATAACGTGGCAAACCTGATCTCGGAGAAGGCCAGTGCCAAGGGGCTGGAGCTGATTTTCGACATGGCCGCCGATGTTCCGCGCCACCTGGTGGGCGACGCGATGCGGCTCGGCCAAGTCATCATCAATTACGCCAACAATGCGGTCAAATTCACCGAACGCGGCGAGGTCAGCGTGACGATTCGCGTGCAAGAGCGCTCCGAGCACGATGTGCTGCTGCACATTGCGGTCGCCGACACCGGCATCGGCCTCACCCCAGAGCAGAGGGGTCGGCTATTTCAGAGCTTCCAGCAGGCCGACTCGTCGACCACGCGGAAGTACGGTGGCACGGGGCTGGGTCTGTCGATCTCCAAGAACCTGGCCCGGATGATGGGCGGTGAGGTCGGGGTGCAAAGCGACTATGGCAAAGGTAGCAGTTTCTGGTTCACGGCGCGGCTGGGTATCGGCAAATCAGACCTGAAAAGCGAACAATGGGCGACAGAGCTGCACGGGCGGCGCGTGCTGGTGGTGGATGACAACGACCATGCGCGGACCGTCATTGGCGAGATGCTGACAACACTGGGCCTGACCGTGGACGAGGCGCCCGGCGGCCGGGAGGCGCTTTTGGCGGTGCGCCGGGCTGCGGAAGCGAACCAGCCCTACGAGATCGTGTTCCTCGACTGGCAAATGCCGGGCATGGACGGCATCGAGACGGCGCATGCGCTTCAGGGGCTGCGGCTGGCCCAGGCGCCCCATGCGGTCATGGTCACCGCTTTTGGCCGCGAGGAAGTCCTACAGCAAGCGGGGCAGGCCGGCGTGGGCCAGGTCCTGATCAAGCCGGTGAGCGCCTCGCTGCTGTTCGACACTGTGGCGCGCGTGCTGGCCCTCCCCACCGACGACGGCGAACGAACTACCATCAGCGACGAGACGACAGGTCTTCAGGCGCTGGCCCGCATCCGCGGCGCCCGTGTTCTCGTCGTGGAAGATAACGACCTGAATCAGCAATTAGCGGACGAACTGCTGACCGATGCCGGCTTCGTGGTGGGCATCGCCGAGAACGGCCAGGTGGCGGTCGACAAGGTGATGGGCGCGACCGAGCCGTGGGACATCGTTCTGATGGACATGCAAATGCCGGTCATGGACGGTGTGGCGGCCACGGTCGAGATCCGCAAAACGGTGACAGCAGCTACCCTGCCCATCGTGGCCATGACCGCCAATGCCATGCAGCGCGATCGCGAGCGCTGCCTCGCAGCGGGCATGCAGGATTTCGTCACCAAACCGATTGAACCCACCGAACTCTGGCAGACATTGCTCAGGTGGGTGCCGGCGCGCGAGGGACTGGCGGCGGCTGCGCCAACAGTGCCTGCGGCCGAAGCGCAGGGCACGGCGGCACTGCCCCTGCCCGAGCACATTGAGGGCCTGGACGTGGCGCTGGGCCTGAAGCGTGTGGTCGGCAAGCGCACGCTTTACGTCGTCATGCTGCGCAAGTTCGTCGCCGGGCAGCGTGGCGCGGTTGATGCGGTGCTGAAGGCACTGGACGATCGCGACACGGACACGGCAGTCCGGGTGGCGCACACCACCAAGGGTGTATGCGGCAATATTGGTGCCTCCCAGGTGCAGGCGCAGGCCGATGCGCTGGAACTCGGTATCAAGGCTGGCGAACCGCGGCAGACGCTGGCCGCGCTGGCTGAAGCGCTGCGGCAGACGCTGCACCCCCTGGTGCAGGCGATCGCCGACTGGCTGCCGCCCGAGGCCTCGGTACCGGCATACGCGGCCACAGCTGTGGTCAATGATGCAGACCTGGCGCGCGTCAGCGTACGCCTGCGAGCGCTCTGCGACAGCATGGACACCGAAGCGGTGGAACTCGTCGATAACGAGCGCGCCTTGCTGGCCAGTGCCTACCCCGACCACTACAGCGCCATCGCACACGCGGTTAAAGACTATGACTTCGACCGCGCGCTGGCCCGACTCGACGAGGCGCAGGCGGCGCGCGCGTCAACCGTATGAGACCGCAGACTTACTAATTGAAGATTCGGAACCCGACATGAATACCCCCCTCAACCCGGCAGAAAAAGAAACGATCCTCGTCGTTGACGACACCCCAGACAACCTGTCTCTCATGGCTGGCTTGCTGAAGGAAACCTACCGTGTCAAGCTGGCCAATAGCGGCGAAAAAGCACTAGCCGCCGTGCGTGGGCCCACCCCGCCGGACCTGATCCTGCTCGACATCATGATGCCGGGCATGTCAGGCTACGAGGTGTGCGAGCAGCTCAAAAGCGACCCGGCCACCAGCAACATCCCGATCATTTTTCTGACGGCGATGAACGCCGCTGACGACGAAAAGAAAGGCCTGGACCTGGGTGCGGCCGACTACCTCACCAAGCCGGTCAGCCCGCCGATTGTGCTGGCGCGGGTCCGGAACCATCTGGCGTTCAAACGCCTGCGGGATCTGGACCAGCTGCGCATGGTGGCGATAAACGAGGAAAAGCAGTTGCTCGAGCTCGAGCAGATGAAGACCGACAAGCTCATGCTCAACATCTTGCCCCGGCCGATTGCCGAGCGGCTCAAGCGGGGCGAGAAAAATATTTCAGGCAGCTACGCCGAGTCCACCATCCTGTTCAGCGACCTAGTGGGCTTTACCGAGTTGTCGTCCAAGATCAGCGCCACCGAGCTTGTCAAGATGCTCAATGATCTGTTCACCCGGTTTGACAAACGCGCCGACAGCCTGGGCCTGGAGAAGATCAAAACCATTGGCGACGCCTACATGGCGGCAGCGGGCATCCCTATCCCCCGCTCGGACCATGCCGAACTGTGTGCCGACATGGCGCTGGGCATGTTTGAAGACCTGAACAATTTCAACAAGACCCACGGCAAGAGCGTGGGCATGCGCATCGGCCTCAATTCGGGCCCGGTGGTGGCGGGTGTGATCGGCTTTACCAAGTTTTCTTATGACCTGTGGGGCAACACGGTGAACACCGCCAGCCGAATGGAATCCACCGCCCCCATTGGCCAGACCCAGGTGTCGACCAGCACCTATGAGTTGCTCAAAGACGCGTTTACCCTGCAAGAAAACGGCCTGCAGGAGTGCAAGGGGCTGGGGCAGATCAAAGCTTACCTGTTGGGCGGCAGGCTGAACACCAGCGATTGAACTTGTCTACGACGAACTAGGCTGTTGGCGCGCCCTCGCATGAGTGACTGCCGAACAGGCGTGCAGCCTGTCCTTACTGGCCAAGAATGCCAAGCGGCACAAGCTGAAGCCGGTGGCGGTTTAGGGCCTGCCAAGCGATATACTTGACCATCTAAATAGTCAAGTTGAAAGAGCGGGCCACCATGCAAGTCAGCGTAGCGGATATCAAAGCCAGGTTCACAGCCATCGCCCGGCAGGCTGATGCGGGTCAAGAGGTGATCATTACCAACCGGGGTAGGCCTGCTTACAGGTTGCTGCCCATCCTCCCAGCGCCGCTGCGCTCTGCTTTCCCCGACACCACGGCGCTGGCCATGCAGTCAAAGCCCAGTCAGACCTTGGTCAACGGCAGCTTTGTGGCAGACTGGCGTGCGCAAAATGAGCGGTTTTAATCTGCCGTGCCAAATAACGTCTATGTAGACACCAGCCTGTTGCTGGCGGCCTTCAGCAATGAGCCTGGCCAGCCCATCGCACTGGCACTGTTGCAAGAGCCGCAGTGGACGCAGGTTTGCGTCAGCGACTGGACTCTGGCCGAGTTTGACTGCGCTCTGCACGCCAAGGTTCTTCGCGGCGAGACACCGACTGACGTGGCACATGCGATTAACCAATCCATCGAACGCTTGCTTGAAGTTGGCGCCTTGCAGCGTCTGCCCGTGCTGCGTGAAGACTACAGCGCCGTACAGCGGGTCGTACCTAGCATCAGTTGCTTGGTGCGTGGTGCAGATGCCCTGCACTTAGCGGTAGCGGCCAGAAGCGGCATGACCCACTTCGCCAGCCTGGACAAAACGCAGCGACTGGCGGCCGCGCAATGGCTCGGAGATATCCCATGTGTGCCAGAGTTGTAGCCTAATGACAACGCGCTCGCCCTGAGCGGTATCCCCGGTTCACTAATGGACTTCAGGTGGATCTGCCCAACTGTTTTTCAGGCCGCTCTGTACAATACACACATACACGTGTGTACGTAAGGATTTGCCATGCAAACAGCCATCAGTCGAGTCTTCATGAACGGCAACAGCCAAGCCGTGCGGATTCCCCAGGAATTTCGGCTGAGTAGTAGCCGCGTGCAAATTTCTCGCAATGCCGACGGCGATCTGGTGCTGCACCCTTTTCCCACGGATCGGGGCGCCGCCCTGCTCGATGCGCTCAACGCCTTCGATGATGAATTTGTCGCCCTGGTCGAAGCTGAGCAAGCCGAACCATCGGCCATGCAGGACCGGGAGCCGCTGTGACCTACATGCTCGACACCAATATCCTGATCTACCTGATCAAGAACAAACCGCCCAGCGTCGCGCAGCGCATCAATGCGCTTGAGAGCCAAGCTGAGCTATGCATGTCATTTGTTACTTTTGCCGAGTTGCTCAAAGGCGCCGAGCGCAGCACCCGTCAACCAGATGTGATTCGCCAACTCGATGCACTGACACGCGTGATTCCCGTGCGCTACGCGGTCGACCGTGAGTTGTGTGTGCACTACGCCAAACAGTTCACCCAGTTGCGCGCTGCGGGAACACCCATAGGCGCAAACGACCTCTGGATCGCCTGCCACGCGCTCGCCCTAGACGCTACCCTTGTCACGAACAACACCAGCGAGTTCAAGCGCGTCACTGGCCTCCAACTGGAGAATTGGGCAGGCTAGGGGCGCAAGTGATCATGGGGCGGTGTCCGTACTGCAAAAACGCTGCCGATGAAAGCTGGGAAGCTGACCAGGAAGCTTTCGAACAGCACATCCAAGTTGGCACTCAACAGAAGGCCATTGAACACGTCCAGCCGCTCGGGGCATGACGCGCATTCGGCCCAGGGCTTGGCGTGGCTGGCGCGCAGGGCTTGCGGCCATGCCAATCCAGTCACTGCGCAGGCTCCGCCCCAATAATCGAGCATGGCCTGCCGGTAGGCCTGCTGCCCCACCCTCTGGCGCAACTCCACACCCATCCCAGAACTCGGCAACACGTTTTCAAAGCCATTGTCGTGGCCCGCTTTTTCAATGAGGGCGCGCTGCAACGGGTTCATGACGGCGACGAAATTGGTTGATTGATCCGATTTCATCCAATTCCATCCGAATTCATCCGATTTGATGAACCGATTCTGTAGAACGAGGCTGGTCCGGCCCCCTCCAGCACAAGTAAATCGGATTTGCACATCCGTTTTAGCAACGCCTTTATCTGGCCCTCACTCAGGCGGCACAACTCCATCGCCTCTGCCCGCTTGATGCGGCCATGCTGGCGCACATAACTGAGCACCATTTGTTCATTTTGGATGGGCGCAAACCCAGCTTGGCGGGTGTACGCGGCCTTGTCTGCCACAGCACCATAAACCGCCGCAGACAACATGTAAGTGCGGCCACGGGTGGCGCCATGTGCCTCCACAAAGCCAGCCTCGGTCAGCGCCTCCAATGTGCGCTTGGCTGACGCCGCGTCTCGCTGGATGCGCTCAGCCAGCTCTTCCGCAGACATTCGCTTTAACTGTCGCAAGGCACCCAACGCAATCAGGGAGTCAATCGGCAACTCTGCGTTGCGGCGGCGCTCCTCGTCAACCACCAGGCGCCGAAACTCTAAATCAGCAGGTTCCGTGGGCATTCGCAGCACCACGTTTTGGGCATCCGTTCGGGTGTAGTCGGGGGCCGATCGGCCAAACTTCAGCATGCCCCGGTAGATGGTGTCCACGCCGCGCCCCGAGCGCTCTACCACGCCGATGCGTTTCATGGCATCGGCCAGGGTCCGGTTGCGGGGGCGAGGCTCCGTCACCAGCAAATTGCGCAAGGTCACGCCATCCACCAAGCCGCCAGGGTTGCTCACCACCAGCGCGTCATCCTCCAGGCGAATATGCACCGCACCCAGGCGGTGAAAGTCGCGGTGAATCAGTGCGTTGGCCACCGCCTCGCGAAAGGCCCCCATGTCCACCATGGGCACCGGCACGCGGAACAGGCCCACTTGCAACTCCTCTTCCGGGTTGTAGGGGCGGAAATTGGTCTCCAGCCACTCCACTGCCTTGAGCAAGGGGTAACGCCGGAATTCATTGAACTTCACAGACTGCTGCGCCAGCACCTGAAAGGCGAACTCATGCGTTGGCACCCACTGCTGTAATGCCGATTCACGCCCCACCAAAAGCAAACCGATCAACGTGGGCAATCGGCTGCCGTCGGGCTAACGGGCTGAAAGCCCCAGCGCGCCATCGAGGGCCTCGTCGTCCAAATCCAGAAGCACCCGGTCACCCCCATACTGCTGCACCGCCTGGCGCAGCCGTTCGCGCTCCAGTGGATCAAAATCCGCTAGCGTGGCCCCTGCCACCGGCTGGGCTGACACGTCCAGCATGCCAAAGCTGCTGGCCCGACAAACACGGTCGTGCGGAAGCATGGGCACACATTCTGGTGTGCCATCGTGCTTGATGCGTCGGCGCAGGTAGACCCCGCTTTGTGTGGACACCTCGCTTTGGCCCTTGGGCACCTTGATGCAGGCCACCTGCACACCGCCAGCCTCCACTAACAACACAGTGACACTGACCGATGGCGACGTACGCGCAGCCACCATGCCGGCCAAACCCGCCAGCATTTGATGATCAGGGTGCAGCCCAGAGGGTGTGCCATCGTCTTCCACCCCCAGCCACAAGTCGCCTCCTTCCGCATTGGCCAGACAGACGACGGCCTCCACCAACTCGATATCGGACAGGCGTTTTCGGTCGCTCTTGAATTCAACAGTCAGGGATTCGATGGTGGGTAAAAAAGCATGCATATCAACTCAGATTTTCATGGCTTCAGCCCAGCCGGTTCCACTCAATGCGCCGTCTGCTCCAGTGCTCGCCAATGGCTTGGGTGAAAGCCGGTTGTACCAGCTTGGCGCGCGCGGCGCACCACTCGCCAAACAACATCAAACTGGCGGAGGCATGTGCTGCCAGCACCGCTGCGCTTGTAGTTGGGGTTGATCTGGATCAGCGGCTCGGGCCAGTATCTGCCACGGGCGTATTCCGCTTCCACCTTGACCAGGACGTCTGGTGCCGCAACTTTGGAGAAGCTGCGCGAAAACGAGCTGTACTCACCGATGAGGCGGTTGCGAAAGGTGAAAACGTCATCCATGCTCAAAACCCTGTTTGATTGGCCCGCTTTATGTCGATCAAGCAGCACTCGATTTTCTTGGACTGTAACCCGTAGATGGGGATTCCCGCGTTCGCGGGAATGACGGGGCATGCTCAGCCATGACGCGCCATGGCCCGCCTAGAATCCTCCGGTGCCCGCCGAATCCGCAACTCCCCTCCCCGCCCGCCGCCCGATCCAGCCCCTGCCGGATGAGCTGATCAGCCAGATTGCCGCAGGTGAGGTGGTGGAGCGGCCGGCCTCGGTGGTGCGGGAGCTGGTGGACAACGCGCTTGATGCTGGCGCCAGCCAGGTCACGCTGCGGCTGCTGGCCGGCGGTGTGCGGCTGATTGCGGTGGAGGATGACGGCTGCGGCATTCTGCGTGAAGAGCTGCCTCTGGCGTTTCGGCGCCATGCCACCAGCAAGATTGCCAGCCTGCTCGACCTGGAGTCTGTGGCCACCATGGGGTTTCGGGGCGAAGCCCTTGCCGCTATCAACTCCATAGCAGACTGTTCAATCCTATCAAGGGCTGAGGGCCAAAATCATGCCTATGTGTTAGAGGGCCGCAGCGGCGAGTTGCGACCGGTGGCGCGCAGCACTGGCACCACGGTAGAGGTGAAAGAGCTGTTTTTCAGCACGCCAGCGAGGCGCAAGTTTCTCAAGACCGACGCCACCGAGCTGGCCCACTGCGTAGAGGCGGTGCGCCGCCATGCGCTGGCGCGGCCAGACGTAGGCTTTGCCGTCTGGCACGAGGGCAAGCTGGTGGCGCAGTGGCGCCGCTGCGAGGGCCCGGATGCATTGGCCCAGCGTCTGGCCGACGTGCTGGGCGAAGACTTTGTGCAGCGTGCGGTGGCGGTGGACTACCGCAGCAGCGCCAGCGGCCCGGCCTACGCGCCGCTGATCCAGGTGGCGGGCTTTGCCGGCATACCCGATGCAGCGCGTGCCCGTGCCGACCAACAGTATGTGTATGTGAATGGCCGTTTTGTGCGCGACCGGGTACTCGCCCACGCCGCGCGCAGCGCCTATGAGGACGTGCTGCACGGCCAGCGCCAGCCGGTGTATGCGCTGTACCTGCAGGTGGCGCCGGAGCGGCTGGATGTGAATGTGCACCCAACCAAGATCGAGGTGCGCTTTCGCGATGGCCGCGAGGTGCACCAGGCACTGCGCCACGCTCTGGAAGACGCACTGGCGGCGCCGCGTGCGGTCGCGGCTGCCCTGGCGGCGCAGGCCGGGCCCGGCGTGCTGCCGGCGGCATCGGCGTACGGCGACAACACGCCAGCGCCCGCGCCCCAGCCGGCCGCCGTGCCGATGTATGCCAGCCAATACAAGATGCCGTTTGAGGCCACAGGTGGCCACCGCGTGAGCGACCTAGGCGCGCTGTGGCAGCGCAGTGAACCCGCTGTGCCAACCGCCCCCGCACCCGATGCCACCGCCCTGCCCCCGGGCGACTGGCCGCTGGGCCGGGCGCTGGCACAGTTGCAGGGCGTCTACATCCTGGCGGAAAACACCCAAGGCCTGGTGATTGTGGACATGCATGCGGCGCACGAGCGCATCGTGTACGAGCGCCTCAAAAGCCAGTGGCAGCAGCGCGCGGCTGACGCAGGTGCCAACGGCGCCAGCCCGGCGGCGCTGGCCAGCCAGCCGCTGCTGATCCCGGCTAGCTTTGCCGCCACGCCAGCCGAAGTGGCCACAGCCCAGGCCCATGCCGACACGCTGGCGCTGCTGGGGCTGGACATCACGCCCCTGTCGGAACGCACGCTGGCGGTGCGGGCGGTGCCGGCCAGTCTGGCGCAGGGCGACGTCACCGCACTGGCGCGCAGCGTGCTGGCCGAGCTGACCCAGGTGGACGCCAGCACGGTGCTGGCGCGCGCGCATGACGAGCTGCTGGCCACCATGGCCTGCCATGGCGCGGTGCGCGCCAACCGCCGGCTGACCCTGGACGAGATGAACGCCCTTCTGCGCCAGATGGAAACCACCGAGCGCGCCGACCAGTGCAACCACGGCCGCCCGACCTGGCGCCAGTTGCGCCTGGGCGAGCTTGACGCGCTGTTTATGCGCGGCCGCTAAGGCCTTCTCCCATGACACCCACCACCGCCGGTTCGACGGCCCACCCCATAC
The DNA here is from genome assembly GCA_903948045.1 of uncultured beta proteobacterium. Classification (GTDB taxonomy): domain Bacteria; phylum Pseudomonadota; class Gammaproteobacteria; order Burkholderiales; family Burkholderiaceae_C; genus Rhodoferax. The sequence goes on from CAJAXU010000538.1 coordinate 11,192, forward strand.
TGGCTGCCCGGGTTCGGCAAGAGGCACGCGCTCTATGGCAGTTGGCCTGGCCGATCCTGATCGGGCAGTTGGCCACCGTGGGCTTATCCGTGGTGGCGGTGATGATGGCCGGCCACGCCTCGGCTCAAGACCTGGCGGGGGTGTCGCTAGGCGCGTCGATCTGGCACATCACCACCACCACGGTGATTGGGGTGATGATGGCCATCAACCCGATCGTCGCCCATATGGTGGGTGCCGGGGACCACGCCCAGGTGCCGCATGCGGTGCGTCAGGCCCTATGGAAGGCGCTGGCGGTGGGCTTGGTCGCAGGGGCACTGATGAATGGCGCAGCGCTGGTGTTTGACCATTTGGCGCTGGAGCCCAGCGTGCGCGCGCTGGCCCGCGGGTTTGTGGGCATCACCAGCCTGGGGCTGCCGGCCTATGCCGGCTACCGGGTGCTTTACGGCTACAGCGCCAGCCTGAACCAGACCAAGCCGATGATGGTGATTGCGGTGACGGCGCTGCTGCTCAACGGCGTGATCAGCGCGTTGCTGGTGTACGGCCTGTTCGGCCTGCCGCGCCTGGGCGGCCTGGGCTGTGCCTGGGCCACGGCGGCGGCGATGTGGTTCAACCTGCTGGCCATGGTGTGGTGGATTGGGCGCAGCCCGGCCTACCGCAGCACCTGGCCACTGAGCCGCTTTGAGCCGCCGCACTGGCCCACACTGGCCGGCCAGCTGCGCCTGGGCCTGCCGATTGGCGTGACCTATTTTGCCGAGACCAGCGCCTTCGGCCTGATTGCGCTGCTGGTGGCGCGCTTTGGCACGAACGAGGTGGCGGCGCACCAGATCGCGCTCAACTTTGCCTCGTTCAGCTTCATGCTGCCGATGAGCATGGGGGTGGCGATTTTGACGCGGGTCGGGCAATCCATGGGCGCGGGCGACGCCCAGGCGGCGCGGTTTCGGGCCTGGGTCGGCATTGGGGTGGCGCTGGCTTTTGCGGGCGCCTCGGCCCTGTTCATGGCGCTGTTCAGCCAGCAGATCGCTGCGGCCTACACCAGCGACCGCGCCGTGGCTGCGCTGGCGGCCCAGCTGCTGCTGCTGGCGGCGCTGTTCCAGCTGACCGACGCCTCGCAGGTGGCCACCAGCTGCGCCATCCGCGGTTACAAGGTCACACGGGCGCCGATGGTGATCCACATGCTGGCGTTCTGGGGCTTGTCATTGCCGCTGGGCTGCGTGCTGGGGCTGGCGCCGGGCTGGTTGCCGTTCGGTCCGGCGCAGCCGATGGGTGCGCACGGCTTCTGGATCGCGCTGGTGGTGGCGCTGACCGTGGCCTCGCTCGCTCTGACCGCGCTGCTGCACCGGGTGGCCAGCATGCATCTGCCAGGCTCAAACCAAGACAGCGCCCACCATGCTGCGTAGCCCTGCCACAGCGGCTGCAAGCCGCACCGCCATGCCCGCCGGGCGGGTGGTACTTTTGCTGTCCCTGCTGATCGGCTTGCAGCCGCTGAGCACCGATCTGTACCTGCCGGCCCTGCCCGCGCTGACCACGGGCTTTGGCGCCAGCATGTCGCAAGCCCAGCTGACCCTGACCGCGATGGTGCTGGCACTGGGTGTTTCCCAGTTGTTCTGGGGCCCGGTGTCAGACCGCTTTGGCCGCCGGCCGGTATTGCTGGTCGGCCTGATGGCTTATGCGCTGGCATCCATCGCTTGTGCCCTGGCTACGAGCATGGATCTGCTGATTTTTTGGCGTGCGGTACAAGGCGCTGCCATGGGCGCTGGGGTGGTCTGTGGCCGAGCCATCGTACGAGATTTGTACGAGCCGACCGAAGGTGCGCGGGTGATGTCCAAAGCCATGAGCGGTCTGGCGGTGATTGCCTGCGCCAGCCCACCGCTGGGCGGGCTGCTGTCTGACCTGTTTGGCTGGCGGGTGGCGCTGACCACACTGGCCGTGTTTGGCTTGGTCACCCTGGCGCTGCTGCTGTGGGGCTACCAAGAGACCATTCCGCAAAAAAACCCGCAGGCACTGGCGCCGGGCAAGCTGCTGGCCAACTGGCTGATGGTGCTGCGCCACCCCACATTCAGGGCATTTTCGGCGCTGACCACGGTGTCTTATGCCGGTCTGTTCACCATTTTGGCGGCCTCGTCGTTTGTCTACATCCAGGTGCTGGGCTGGAGCAAGACCGGTTACGGCTTGGCCATGCTGGCCAATTCACTGTCTTACATGGCCGGCACTTTTTTATGCCGGCGCCTGATCACGCGCGTTGGGGTGCGCCGCGCGGTGGCGCTGGCCGGGGGCGTGTCATTGCTTGCCGGCACGCTGATGGGCGGGCTGGCCCTGGCCGGCGTGCCATCGGGCTGGGCTCTGCTGCTGCCGCAGTGCCTGTTCATGATCGGCCATGGCGTGCACCAGCCCTGCGGCCAAAGTGGCGCGGTCAGCCCGTTCCCGCAAGCCGCCGGCGCGGCCTCGGCCGTGAACGGCTTTTTGACGATGGTGATGGCTTTTGCCGTGGGCAGTTGGCTGGGCACGCACATGGACGGCAGCGTGCGCCCGCTGGCCCTGGGCGTCTGGTTCTGGAGCGCTGTCACCGCCCTGGTGGCCTGGACGTTGGTGCAGCGCCATGGCCATAGCAACGACCGCTGAAGCATGAGCTCGCGCCCCAAACCCCTGCGCTACCTGGCCCTGGCCGGCCCCACCGCCTCCGGCAAAACTGCCGCCGCGCTGGCGATTGCGCGAGCGCTGCCGGTCGAGATCATCAGCGTCGACTCGGCCCTGGTGTACCGTGGCATGGACATTGGTACTGCCAAACCCAGCGCCGCCGAGCTGGCCGCCGTGCCGCACCACCTGATCGACATCCGCGACCCGCTGCAGGCCTACAGCGCGGCCGAGTTTTGTACCGACGCCCGCCAGCTGATCGCCGACATCACCGCGCGCGGCAAGCTGGCGCTGCTGGTGGGCGGCACCATGCTGTACTTCAAGTCGCTGGCCGAGGGGCTGGACGACATGCCGCGGGCCGACCCGGTGCTGCGCGCCGAGATCGAAGCGCGGGGCCGCGCCCTGGGCTGGCCGGCGCTGCACGCCGAACTGGCGCAGGTCGACCCGGTCACCGCCGCGCGGCTGAACCCGGCCGATTCGCAGCGCATCCAGCGTGCGCTGGAGGTCTACCGTTTGAGCGGGCAACCGATGTCCAGTCTGCACGCTATTAAAAAAGTAGCTACAACCCCAATAACGACGGGGCCTAGAGGCCAAAATGATGCAAAAAATTTGCCAGACCAGCGCCTACTGATCTCGCTCGAACCCACCGACCGCGCCTGGCTGCACGCCCGCATTGCCCAGCGGTTTGACGCCATGCTGGCCGCCGGCCTGCTAGACGAAGTGCAGGCCCTGCGCGCGCGCGGCGATTTGCACCCCGACCTGCCGTCCATGCGCTGCGTGGGCTACCGGCAAGCCTGGGAGGCCCTGGACGGCCGGTGGCCCATGGCCGAGCTGCGCGACCGCGGCGTGTTTGCCACGCGCCAGCTGGCCAAGCGCCAGATCACCTGGCTGCGCGCCAGCCCAGAGCGCCACGCCGTGCCCTGCGACGCGCCCGACGCGCTGGCCCGGGTGCTGGCGCTGGCCCAGGCCTTTGCCGAGTACGGAGCCGACGCATGCAGCTAACTGTGACCGATCTGGCCAAACACTATGGCGATACCGCGGTGTTCAGCAAGGTCTCACTGCAGGTGAGCAGCGGCGAGTTTGTGGCCATCGTGGGTGAATCGGGCGTGGGCAAATCCACCCTGCTCAACTGCCTGGCCGGGCTGGACCAGTGGGACCAGGGCACGGTGCTGCTGGACGGGCAGGACCTGGGCCACCTGGGTGATGAGCCGCTGGCCCGGCTGCGGCGCGAGCACATCGGCTTTGTGTTCCAGGCCTTTCATGTGCTGCCGCACCTGGATGTGGCACAAAACGTGGCGCTGCCGCTGATGCTGCTGGGTCAGCATGACGCGGCACGGGTGCAGGCCATGCTGGCGGCCGTGGGGCTGCAGGGCCTGGGCGCGCGCCTGCCGCAGCAGCTCAGCGGCGGCCAGCTGCAGCGCGTGGCCATCGCCCGCGCGCTGGTGCACCGCCCGGCCCTGCTGCTGGCCGACGAACCCACCGGCAACCTCGACCCCAGCACCGCGCTGCGGGTGCTAGACACCCTGGTCGACCAAACCCGCCAACACGGCGCCGCGCTGGTGTTGGTCTCCCACTCCCATGCGGCGGCCGAGAGCGCCGACCGGGTGCTGCAGCTGACTGCGCAGGGACTTTTTCCCAGGGCGTAGTTTTAGCGCTGAACTTTTTGGCGCACCGGTCAAGGTGGTGCCGGGCTGAGCGGCTGCGCTCGTGTCCTCCAGACGCAGTGGACC
>CAJAXU010000539.1 GCA_903948045.1 uncultured beta proteobacterium
CCAAAAATGCCTCGCTGGAAAAGTGCGACCTGGGCAAGGGCCCGGGCGTGGTCAAGGGCGCCTTTGTGGAGCTGCCGCGCTACTTTGCCGACACGCAAAAAGTGCAAGACATGGAGTCACGCCTGCTGACCTGCATGGAAACACTTCAAGGCTTCAATGCCGCCGAGATCGCCAAGACCGCATTTGGCCGCGGCGAGCAAGTGAATATGACGGCCCTGACCGCCTATATTTCGGCAGAGTCACGCGGCATGAGCTTCAACCTGCCCAACAACACGGTGCAGGAAAAAACCATGTACGAGGTTGGCAAACGCCTGTTTTTTGCCCGTAGCGGCACGCATGACTTTTCTTGTTCGTCCTGCCATGGCGAAGACAACAAACGCATCCGCCTGCAGGACTTGCCCAATTTGACCAAAAACCCGGGCGCCGGCAGTGGCTTTGGCGCCTGGCCAGCCTACCGCGTGTCCAACGGCCAGATGTGGAGCATGCAGCTGCGCTTGAACGACTGCTACCGGCAGCAGCGCTTTCCTTACCCGCTGTTTGGCAGTGACGCCACCATCGCCCTGGGCATGTACCTGGGCGTCAACGGCAAAGGTGGCGAGTCCATCGCACCCGCCATCAAACGCTAAGGAGCCCCACCATGCAAAAAATCTATGCCTACGCCGCAGCAGGTGCCTGCCTACTCTTGAGCGCCTGCGCCTCCGTCCCGTCCAGCGCCGAGCTGGACAAACTCACCGCCGCCATCGTCAAAGCCTCGTTCCGGGATCAAGGACTGGTCAAGGTGGACCGCCTGGTGCAGGACGATGCCAACCGCGAATGCAGTGCCGCTGACGTGGCGGGCCAGCCGATCGAAGAGGGTCTGCGCGCCAGCATCGAGTTGGCCAACATGAAGGCGATCAAATGGCCGTCCGACGGTAAATTCATCGGCGATTGGCGTGAGGGCGAGAAGATTGCCCAGAGCGGGCGCGGCCTGACCTGGACCGACGACGCCAGCCAGGCCAACGGCGGCAACTGCTACAACTGCCACCAGATCGACATGAAGGAGATTTCCTACGGCACCATTGGCCCGAGCCTGTACAACTACGGCAAGCTGCGTGGCATCACCGACCCGAACAGCGCCACGGCCAAGCCGATCGTCGAATACACCTGGGGCAAGATCTGGAACGCCAAGGCCTACAACGCCTGCTCCAACATGCCACGCGCTGGCCATGCCGGCATCTTGAACGAAGCCCAGGTACGGCACGTGGTCGGGCTGCTGCTGGACCCGAAATCGCCTGTCAACCAGTAGGCACCTTCGCCACCGGACCCGCCACCCGACCCAACGCCTGCAACCGATGACGATGCCATGAACCTGACCAAGCGTGAATTTTTGCAGGTGCTGGGGGCCGGCACCATGGCCGGTATGGGGCTGGCGCGTCATGCGCAAGCCGATGCCGCCACGGCGGCCGAGGCGCTGTACGACATCCCGCGCTTTGGCAGCGTGTCGTTCTTGCACATGACCGACTGCCACGCTCAGCTCAAGCCCATTTATTTTCGCGAGCCCAACGTCAACCTGGGCTTTGGCAGTATGAAAGGGCAATTGCCGCACCTGGTGGGCGAGCACCTGCTGCGCACCTGCGGCGTACAAGCTGGCACGGCGCAAGCCCATGCGCTGACCTACCTTGATTTTGAGCAGGCGGCGCAGCGCTACGGCAAGGTGGGTGGTTTTGCGCACCTGGCCACCCTGGTCAAACGCATGAAGGCCAGCCGGCCCGGTGCGCTGCTGCTGGACGGCGGCGACACCTGGCAGGGCTCGGCCACAGCCCTGTGGACCCAGGGCCGGGACATGGTAGAGGCCTGCAAGCTGCTGGGCGTCGACCTGATGACCGGCCACTGGGAGTTCACCCTGGGCATGGACCGGGTGACCGAGATTGTCGAAAAAGAGCTGGCGGGCAAGATCGATTTCATTGCGCAAAACGTCAAAACCAATGATTTCGGCGACCCGGTGTTCAAGCCCTTTGTCATGCGCACGCTCAACGGCGTGCCTTGCGCCATCATCGGCCAGGCCTTTCCGTACACACCAATCGCCAACCCGCGCTACATGGTGGCCGACTGGGCCTTCGGCATCCAGGAAGAGAACCTGCAGAAAACCGTGGCCGAGGCGCGTGCCCAAGGCGCACAGGTGGTGGTGCTGCTGTCGCACAACGGCATGGATGTGGACCTCAAACTCGCCAGCCGCGTCACCGGCATCGACGCCATTCTGGGCGGCCACACCCATGACGGCATGCCGGTGGCCAGCGTCATCAGCAATCGCAGCGGCAAGACCCTGGTCACCAACGCCGGCTCCAACGGCAAGTTCCTGGGCGTGCTGGATTTTGAGGTGAGCGGCGGCCGCGTGGCCGACTACCGCTACCGCCTGCTGCCGGTGTTTGCCAACATGCTGCCAGCCGACCCGGCCATGGAAGCGCTGATCACGCGCGTGCGGGCGCCTTTTGAAGCCCGGCTGGCCGAGCCGCTGGCCGTCAACGAAGGCTTGCTGTACCGGCGCGGCAACTTCAATGGCACCGGCGACCAGTTGCTGCTGGACGCGATGATGGAGGTACAAGGGGCCGACATAGCGTTCTCACCCGGCTTCCGTTGGGGCACCACACTGCTGCCGGGCCAGACCATCACGCGCGAATGGCTGATGGACATGACCGCCATCACCTACCCCTACACCACGCTGACCAGCATGACGGGCAGCACCATCAAGACGATTCTGGAAGACGTGGCCGACAACCTGTTCAACCCCGACCCCTACTACCAGCAGGGCGGCGACATGGTGCGGGTGGGTGGCCTCAGCTACCGCTGCGACCCGCAAGCCGCCGCCGGCCGGCGCATTGACGACCTGCGCCTGGGTGGCCGGGCGCTGGACGCCGACCGCAGCTACAAGGTGGCGGGCTGGGCCCCGGTATCAGAAGAAGCCAAGCAGACCGGAGGCAAACCAATCTGGGACCTGGTGGAGCCCTGGCTCAAGGCCAAAGGCAGGATTGCGGCGCGCCAGCTCAACCTGCCTCAGGTGGCCGGCGTTGAGGGCAACCCTGGCGCCGGCTAAGGTTGTCAGGGCGTGTCAGGACGCGTCACGGCCTATCGTGGCGCGGTTTGGCCGGGCGCAGGGTGCGGCTGAGCAACAGCACCGGCAACAGCCCCACCAGCACCAAGGCCAGCGCCGGCAGGGCCGCCTCGCCCAGGCGCTCGTCGCGCGCCAGCTGGTAAGCCACCACCGCCAGCGTGTCGCTGTTGAAGGGGCGTAGCACCAGCGTGGCCGGCAGCTCCTTCATCACATCCACAAACACCAGCAGCGTGGCCGCCGCCACCGAACGCTTGAGCAGCGGCCAGTGGACCCGCGTCAACAAGGCCGCGTCGCGGGTGCCCAACATGCGGGCCGAATCATCAAAGCTGGTGGGGATGCGGGCGTAGCCGCTCTGCACCGATTGCAGCGCCACCGCGCTAAAGCGCACCAGGTAGGCCCAAACCAGCCCAAAGGAAGTGGCCGTGACGAGGTAGCCCACACCGCTCTCCGGTGCCATGGCCTGCAGCCAGCCCACTGGCAGCAGCAAGCCCACCACCAGTACCGCCCCCGGCACGGCGTAGCCCAAACCGACCATCTGCACCGCCAGCCGCGCCGGCAGGTCAGGACGGCGGCGCAGCTTGAAAGCCAGCAGCAGCGCCAGCGACACCGCCAGCGCCGCACTGATCGCACCCAGGCGCAGGCTGTTGAGCGACCAGCCGACAAACTGGCCCCAGGGCAGGGCGACGCCATCGACCAGCAAGGGACGCAGCATGAACAGCACCGGCAACACAAAGCCCATCAGCACCGGCAGCCCGCAGACCAGCCAGGCCAGCCCCAGTGCGGCACCCCGCAGTGGCACCGGGCGGGCATCCAGCACGTCCGCCCGCCCGCCGCGGGTCTGGGCAAAACGCAGGCGGCTTTGCGCGCGGCGCTCCAGCGTCAGCAGCAGCGCCACCAGCAGCAACAGCAAGGTCGCCAGCTGGGCGGCAGCAATCCGGTTGTCCATGGCCAGCCAGGCCTTGTAGATGCCTGCGCTGAAGGTCTGGATGCCAAAGTAGCTCGCCACACCAAAGTCGGCGAGGGTCTCCATCAGGGCCAGGGCCGCCCCGGCAGCCACCGCCGGCCGCGCCAAGGGCAGGGCCACCTCCAGAATGCGCCGGCGCAGCGGCGCGCCCAGCAGGCGGGCCGCCTCCATCAAATGCGAGGCTCGCTCGCCCAGCGCGGTTCGGGCCAGCAGGTAGACATAGGGGTACAGCGTGAAGATAAAGACCCAGGCGGCCCCGCCCAAGCTGCGCACTTCAGGGAAGACACGGCCCTGCAACCCCAGGCTGGCGCGCAGGGCGGACTGCAGCGGCCCGCTGAACTGCAGGGCGTCGGTGTAGGCGTAAGCCACCACATAGGCCGGCATGGCCAGCGGCAGCAGCAGGGCCCATTCCAGGGTGCGCCGCCCCGGAAACTCAAACAGCGTCACCGCCGCCGCCGCCGTCAGGCCGACCAGCACCACCCCCAGCCCCACCAGCAGGCAAAGCCAAAGTGTGGTCAGGGCGTAATCGGGCAAGACGGTCGCCGCCATCTCGCGCAAGATTTGTCCGGCCGCAGCCCCGCCGTCGCTCCCGGGCCACCAAGCGGCGAGCACGCTCAGCACCGGCAGCAGGAACAGCAGGACCAACAGCAGGAATAGGGCTTGGCGCAGACGGCCCAGCGGGCGAAAGGGCATGGCGGGGGCAATCAGGCGGTGTGCAAATGAGAATTGTAAGCATCTACAATAAAACGCATGTTCCTAGAGGTGTCCCAGCTCAGCGTGACTTACCGAGGCAGCCACCAGGCGGCGGTGCAGGCCGTCTCGTTTGGTCTAGCCGCTGGCGACATCGGGGTGCTGATCGGACCGTCCGGCTGCGGCAAGACCACCCTGCTGCGCGCCGTGGCTGGGCTGGAGCCGCTGTCGCAGGGCGAGATCCGGCTGGCCGGCCAACTGGTCAGCAGCGCCAGCGTCACGCTGGCCCCCGAAGCCCGCCAGATCGGCATGGTGTTTCAGGACTACGCGCTGTTTCCGCACCTGGACGTGGCCGGCAATGTCGGCTTCGGCATCGCCCACCTGCCCCGCCGGGAACGCGCCGCCCGGGTGGCCGAGGTGCTGGCGCTGGTCGGCCTGGCCGGCCAGCAGACCCGTTTTGCCCACGAACTGTCCGGCGGCCAACAGCAGCGCGTCGCTCTGGCGCGCGCGCTGGCGCCCGGGCCACGGCTGCTGCTGCTGGACGAGCCCTTCTCCAACCTGGATGTGGACCTGCGTGAGCGATTGGCGCACGAGGTGCGCGGCATCCTGAAGGCCGCCAACACCACGGCGCTGTTTGTGACGCATGACCAGCTGGAGGCCTTTGCCATTGGTGACCGCATCGGCGTCATGCACGAGGGCCAGCTGCACCAGTGGGATGACGCCTACACGCTGTACCACCGGCCGGCCTCGCGCTTTGTGGCTGAATTTATTGGCCACGGCGTGTTTGCGCCCGCCACCATCCGCGAGATCGACCAGCATGTGGTGGTGCACACCCCGCTGGGCGACCTGACCGACGTGGCCGAATGCCCCTTGCCGGGCACGTTTGTGGGCGGCGCCTGCGATGTGCTGCTGCGCGCCGACGACATCGTGCACGACGACGACGCCCCGGTCAAAGCCAAAATCACCCGCAAAGCCTTTCGCGGCGCCGACTTTCTCTACACCCTGCGCCTGGCCAGCGGCGAAACCGTGATGGCCCATGTACCCAGCCACCACGACCACACCATCGGCGAGTGGATCGGCATCCGGGCCCAGGTCGACCACGTGGTCACCTTCAACCGCCTCTGCCCCGCCACCGGCGGCAAACTCTGCCACCTGCCCTGCGACCTGACCTGCGCACACGCCCCCACGGCTGGCGCGCCGGCACCAGTACAAGCACCGCAAAATTAACGCACAGCCCCCAAGTCGTCATACCCGCGCAGGCCCTCAGCTCGTCATACCCGCGCAGGCAGGTATCCATGCCTTTTGCTACAACTTAAATAGCTAAAACCCTATATGCAGCAAGGGCTAGAGGCATATTCTCTATAAATTTTTCTGGCTTTCAGAGCCCCTGGTCTCACGCGGCCACCTGGGCTGGCCCGCCGGGCGTCCGTGGCGCCTGGCCTGCGCGCTCGCGGTTCGACGTGTAGGCTGGCCACCTCGGCTGGCGTCAACCCACAATAGTCAGCCAACTCTGTGGCAACCGCGAATGAGCTCCGGCCTGTCGCCACAGCCACCCGACGAGCTTGCGAACAAGGTTGGTAAGCCAACAGGGAAGTCC
>CAJAXU010000540.1 GCA_903948045.1 uncultured beta proteobacterium
GAACATGGCGCGTAGTGTAGCAAAAAACTTCCAGAGATTCAATACGAATTGCCAACACTAAAAGCCAATGATATTGCCACTACAGAAAAAACAAACGACAGCGCTAAGTGCTTGATTTTGTTAGGGTCGAGGGGTCAAAAATCGGAGAAAACGGGATTTGGTGTCGAACTCGGGTGAGCCGCCCCTGCCCTGCAGTAACATCCAGGCATGACCGACCAAGCCCCCGACCCCGGCCCCATTTCCCCGCGCCAGAAGGCCGACATCCTGGCCCAGGCCTTGCCCTATATCCGCAAGTTCCATGGCAAGACCATGGTCATCAAGTACGGTGGCAACGCCATGACCGACCCGGAGCTGCAGGCCGACTTTGCCGAAGACGTGGTGCTGCTCAAATTGGTGGGCATCAACCCGGTGGTGGTGCACGGCGGCGGGCCGCAGATTGAGAACGCGCTGAACCGTCTGGGCAAGAAGGGCGAGTTCATCCAGGGCATGCGCGTGACCGACGCCGAAACCATGGAGGTGGTGGAGTGGGTGCTGGGCGGCGAGGTGCAGCAGGACATTGTGGGCCTGATCAACCAAGCCGGCGGCAAGGCGGTGGGCCTGACCGGGCGTGATGGCGGTCTGATCCGAGCGCAAAAGCTCAAGATGGTGGACAGCCAGGACCCGAGCAAAGAGCTGGATGTAGGCCAGGTGGGCGACATCGTCAGCATCGACCCGAGCGTGGTCAAGGCACTGCAGGACGATGCTTTCATCCCGGTCATCAGCCCGATTGGCTTTGGCGAGCACAACGAAAGCTACAACATCAACGCCGACGTGGTGGCGGCCCGGCTAGCCACGGTGCTCAAGGCCGAAAAACTCATCATGCTCACCAACATCAGCGGCGTGCTGAACAAAGCGGGCGAGCTGTTGACCGACCTGACCGCGCGCCGCATTGACGAGCTGTTTGCCGATGGCACGATTTCGGGCGGCATGTTGCCCAAGATCAGCGGTGCCCTGGACGCGGCCAAAAGCGGCGTCAACTCAGTGCACATTGTGGATGGCCGCGTGCCCCATGTGCTGCTGCTGGAAATCTTGACCGACCAGGCTTTTGGCACCATGATCCGCTCCCACTGAGACCTCTGTTGCAGCACGTCATGGCTCAGTCCGACCCCCAACCCGCAGACCGCCCCTCTGATCGGTCGGACGAGGCCCCGGCCCGCAAGCGGCCCAAGCCGGGGGAACGCAGGGTGCAGATTTTGCAGGCCTTGGCCAGCATGTTGCAACAGCCCGGGCTCGAGCGCATCACCACGGCGGCGTTGGCGGCCCGGCTGGAGGTGAGTGAGGCCGCGCTGTACCGGCACTTTGCCAGTAAGGCTCAGATGTTTGAGGGCCTGATTGACTTTATCGAGCAGACGGTGTTTGCGCTGGTGAATCAGATTTTTCAGCAGGACAGCGTAACGTCAGCAGGCGGCAGGGTGCCGGGCGCTCGGCAGGCGGGGCGGGTGCTGGCCATGGTGATCCAGTTCGCGGAGAAACACCCGGGCATGACAAGGGTCATGGTGGGCGACGCACTGGTCTACGAGAATGAGCGCTTGCAACAACGCATGAACCTTTTTTTCGACAAGATCGAGGCCAGTTTGCGTCAATGTCTGCGCGACGGGGCGTCTGAGCTTGGGTCAGACACGCCAACGGTGGATGCGCAGGTCCAGGCGTCGGTTTTGACGGCGTTTTTGGTCGGGCGCTTGCAGCGTTTTGCCCGTTCCGGCTTCAAACGCGCGCCTTCGGAGCATTTTGAAGCCAGTCTCGCGCTGATCTTGGGCTGAGCGCCCCCAGACAGCGGCGCCAGCGCACGGCCAAATCAGCGGGCGTTGGTTTTCCTTGAGAAAAAATAGCGCTGAATCATGCGCGGTGGCGCAATTACGGTTGGAAATGCTGCAAAATAGTACGGTCGTTCTATTTTCATATGCCACCCACTTCGCTTCTCACCATTCTTGCCGACCCGGCAGGCCAGACCCCGGCGCGCAGCCGTGGCTTGCATAAAGGGCAGCAAACCAAACAAGTCATCCTGGAGGCGGCGCTGGTACTGGCCTCGCAAATCGGGCTGGAGGGCCTGAGCATTGGCGCCCTGGCCGAGGTCACGCACATGAGCAAGTCGGGCGTGTTTGCGCATTTTGGCTCGCGGGAAGAACTGCAGATTTCGGTGATCCGTGAGTACTACAGCCGCTTTGCCGACGAGGTGTTTTACCCGGCGATGCAACTGCCGCGCGGTCTGCCGCGTGTCAAGGCCTTGTTTGACAACTGGATGCAACGTGTGGCGGTCGAAATCCAGTCCGGCTGCATCTTCATCAGCGGCGCGGTCGAGTTTGACGACCGGCCCGGCCCGGTGCGCGATGCGCTGGCCAGCTCGGTGCAGGCCTGGCTGGCCGCGTTGTACCGGGCTGTGGTGCAGGCCAAGCAAGAGGGGCACCTGTTGCCCACCGCCGACGAAGAACAAATGGCCTTCGAGATTCACGCTCTGATCCTGGCCCTGCATTACGAGGCGCGTTTTCTGCAAAACCCGCGCTCCGTGGGCCGCGCCCATCGTGGTTTTGACAATATTTTGGCGCGCTACGGGCAAGCCGAGCCGACGCCACCGCTTTCCACCCCATCCCACCCATCCTCCAAGGAGTAAGCCTCATGCCCGCCTATACCCCGCCGCTGCGCGACATGCAGTTTGTCATGCACGAACTGCTCAAAGTCACCGACGCCTTCAAGGCCATGCCCCGACATGCCGAAGTGGACGTGGACACGGTCAATGCCGTGCTGGAAGAGGGCGGCAAGTTTGCTGCCGAGGTGTTGTTCCCGCTCAATGTCAGCGGCGACACCGAGGGTTGCAGCCTGGACCCAGTCAGCCACGCTGTCACCACGCCCAAAGGCTTCAAGGAAGCCTACGCCAGCTACGTGGCGGGCGGCTGGGCCGCGCTTAGCTGTGACACCGCCTTTGGCGGCCAGGGCCTGCCGCTGGTGGTGAACCAGATGTTTTACGAGATGCTCAACAGCGCCAACCAGGCCTGGACCATGTACCCCGGCCTGACGCATGGCGCCTATGCCTCGCTGCATGCGCACGGCACCGACGCGCAAAAGCAGACCTACCTGGCCAAGATGACCAGCGGCGAGTGGACCGGCACCATGTGCCTGACCGAGCCGCATTGCGGCACCGACCTGGGCCTGATGCGCACCAAGGCCGAGCCGCAGCCGGATGGCAGCTACCTGATCACCGGCAACAAGATCTTCATCAGCGCCGGCGAGCACGACATGGCCGCCAA
>CAJAXU010000541.1 GCA_903948045.1 uncultured beta proteobacterium
CCTTTGGCACCTTTGAGCTCAAGCACTTTTTTGGCTCCGGCTTGGGCACCGACTCGGGCAGCCACGCCTCCAGCACCGCGGTGCGGGCCTTGATCAAACAGTTTGTGGCGGCCGAGAACCCCAAGAAACCGCTGAGCGACAGCCAACTGGCCGACATGCTCAAGGAGCAGGGCATCGAATGCGCCCGGCGCACCGTGGCCAAATACCGCGAGGGTCTGCGCATCGCACCGGCCTCGCTGCGCAAGGCGCTGTAGCCTGCATTTTTAGGATTTCCGCTTGAACCAGCTCCAATTATTTTTGCCATGCGCCGCCGGCGTGGAGGACTACCTGTTGCCCGAGGTGCATCACATCACCGGTTTGGGTGGGCAGGCCGTGCAGAAGCGCCGTGGCGGCGTGGCGTTAAACGGCGCCTGGCGTGATGTGCTGCTGCTCAACTTGCACAGTCGGCTGGCGCAGCGGGTGCTGGTGCTGCTGTCGTACACCGAGTACCGCAACGAGCAGGACCTGTACCGCGCCGCCAGCGAGGTGGCCTGGGAGGCCTGGTTCACGCCGCGCCAGAGCATCAAGGTGGAGGTGACGGCCCAGCACAGCCCGCTGACCAGCTTGAACTTTGCCGCGCTCAAGGTCAAGGATGCGGTGTGCGACCGCTTTCGCGTCAAGGCCAACGGCGTGCGCCCCGACGTCGACACCCAGTGGCCCGACGTGCGCATCTTTGCCCACTTGACCACCGACAGCTGCTCGCTCTACATCGACACCTCGGGCGAGCCGCTGTTCAAGCGCGGCTGGCGTGAGGACAAGGGCGAGGCGCCGCTGAAGGAAACCCTGGCCGCCGCCATGCTGGCCGCCAGCGGCTGGCTGGCCGGCGAGGGTGACCTGCCGCCGCTGTATGACCCCTGCTGCGGCAGCGGCACGATTGCCATCGAGGCGGCGCAAATGGCCTGCAACATCGCCGCTGGCAGCGGCCGCCGCTTTGCCTTCGAGCGCTACCTGCCGTTTGCCCAGCACGTCTGGGATGCTATAAAAAAAGAAGCTAGAGAAGCAGAGGTGACAAGGATCCCAGGCCAAAAACCCATTATTTTCGGCAGCGATGTGGCGTTTCGGATGGTCGATTTTGCGCAGCGCAACGCGCAGCGCGCCGGCGTGGCCGACCTGATCGAGTTTCGCGGTGGCGACGCGCTGCAACGCCTGCCGCCCTGCGCCGAGCCGGGTGTGATGCTGGTCAACCCACCCTACGGCGAGCGCATCGAGGTGGCAGGTGTGGCCGGTAGCCAGCGCAGCGGCGGCGGCCGTGAACAGGCCCAGATGGCGGGCGACAGCGGTGCAGGCGGGGACGACGGCGCATTTTTCAGCCAGCTCAGTGCCCACTGGAAGAAGAACTACCCTGGCTGGACCGCCTGGGTGCTGACGCCCGACCTCAAACTGCCCGGCAAGATGCGCCTGAAAGAGTCGCGCCGCGTGCCCATGTGGAACGGCCCGCTGGAGTGCCGGCTGTTCCGCTTTGACATGGTGCAGGGCTCGGCCCGTGGCAAACCCGCCGCCCCGGCCGACGCCCCCTGAGTCCGGCGCATGAAGCCGGTGGTGCTCGACACCAACATCGTGCTCGACTTGCTGCTGTTCCAGGACCCGCAGGTGCAGGGCTTGCAGCAGGCGCTGGCCCGGAGTGAGCTGCGCTGGTTGGCCACGGCCCCGATGCGTGAAGAACTGGTGCGGGTGCTGGCCTACCCGCACCTCAGCGTGGCGCTGGCCCGCCGCAGTTTTAGCGCAGCGTCGCTGCTGGCGCAGTGGGATGCACGGGTGACGCCGGCCGACGTGGCCCCGTCCTGCGCCGTGCGCTGCCGCGACCCCGACGACCAGATGTTCATCGACCTCGCCGTGATGCATCGCGCCACCTTGCTGAGCAAGGATGGGTTGGTGCTGCGCCTGGCCAAACGGCTGCTGCCGCTGGGGGTGGTGGTGGGGCCTGCAAGCGGTGCCAAGGCACCTTCGCCGCCGGTCAGTGCTGATTGAGTTCAGGTAATCATCAGCAGGGCTTTCATCTTGGCGCGCACGTGCAACATCACCTCTGATGCGACGACGGCTTTTTTCTTGGCCTTGCGCACTCGCCAATCCAATGACTTGACCTGGTCTGACAACACAGCACACGCCAGACCGTCGACTTGGGTCAGCACCTCAAACGGGTGCCCTTTGACTTTGGTGGTCATGGGGCAGCAAACCATCAAGCCCGTTTTGGCGTTGTAACTGGCCGGGCTGATCACCAGGGCCGGGCGGTGGCCGGCTTGTTCGTGACCGGCCTGGGGATCAAACTCCAACCAGACGACATCGCCTGCAGCCGGGACATAGCCGCGTGCGGCCATCAGAAAGCCTCTTTGCCAACCGGCTTGCCAAAACTGAGTTCCTCGTGCGCATTAGCCTCCGTGATGTCGGCTAGCAGCGCGTCCAGGTTGTAAGTCACATGCTCTGAGGGCTGGATCACAATGCGCCCGCGTGACACGACTAATTCCACTTTTTGCTCAAGAGCGTAACCAGCCGCCTTCAGTGCCGCACTGGGCAGGCGCAAGGCGGGGCTGTTGCCCCATTTTCGGATCACGGCTTCCATTGAAATTCCTCCTCAAACGAGTCTACATTGTAGATACACGTCATCCGATGTTTCAAGACGGCGTCATTTGATGTGTCAGCCCAAAGCTCTCCGCCGCCGCTACCGGCCAATGCTGGCTGTAAATCATCGGCAGGCCGCCCAGGTCGGGGTTGAGCAGCGCGCCTTCGGGCAGCTGGGTCAGGATCAGCTGCGCCAGCGAGCTGACCTTGTGGTCGCTGCTGCGGCGCACGATGTGGTGGGCGGTGATGTCGCGCGGGTGCTGCAGGCCAGCGGCCTGCACCAGCTCTTGCAGCGCGTGCAGAGTTTGCTGGTGAAAGTTGTAGACGCGCTCGGCCTTGTCGGGCACCACCAGCGACTGTTGCCGTAGCGGGTCCTGGGTGGTGACACCGGTGGGGCATTGGCCGGTGTGGCAGTGCTGGGCCTGGATGCAGCCCAGCGCGAACATGAAGCCGCGCGCGCTGTTGCACCAGTCAGCGCCCAGTGCCATCAGCCGGGCGATGTCAAAGGCACTCACCACCTTGCCCGCCGCACCAATGCGGATGCGCTGACGTAGCCCTGCGCCGCGCAGCGTGTTGTGTACCAGCAGCAGCCCTTCCTGCAGCGGTGAGCCGACGTGGTCGGTGAACTCCACAGGTGCGGCACCGGTGCCGCCTTCGGCACCGTCGACCACGATGAAGTCGGGCGTGATGCCGCTGGCCAGCATGGCCTTGACCATGGCAAACCACTCCCAGGGGTGGCCGACGCACAGCTTGATGCCGGTGGGCTTGCCGCCCGAGAGCTCACGCAACTGAGCGATGAATTGCATCATTTCCAGTGGCGTGGCAAAGGCGCTGTGCGCGGCCGGCGAGACGCAGTCCACCCCCATCGGCACGCCTCGCGCAGCGGCGATTTCGGCCGTGACCTTGGGGCCGGGCAGCACGCCGCCATGGCCCGGCTTGGCGCCCTGGCTGAGCTTGAGCTCGATCAGCTTCACCTGCGGGTCGCGCGCGTTGTCGGCGAACTTGTCCGGGTTGAAGCTGCCATCGGCGTTGCGGCAGCCAAAGTAGCCAGAGCCGATTTCCCAAATCAGGTCGCCGCCGTGGACCCGGTGGTGCGCCGAGATCGAGCCCTCGCCAGTGTCATGGGCAAAGCCACCGCGCCTGGCGCCAGCGTTGAGCGCCAGAATGGCGTTGGCGCTCAGGGCGCCAAAGCTCATGGCCGAGATGTTGAACACGCTGGCGCTGTAGGGCTGCGCCGTGTCGGGGCCGATCACCAGGCGAAAGTCATGGGTGGCCAGTTGGCTGGGCGCTACCGAGTGGTTGATCCACTCATAACCGGTGGCGTGCACATCCAGCTGGGTGCCAAACGGGCGCTTGTCGGGTTCGCCCTTGGCACGCTGGTACACCAGCGAGCGCTGCGAGCGCGAAAACGGCGCTGCCTCGTTGTCGCTTTCGATGAAATACTGCCGGATTTCCGGTCGGATGAACTCCAGCGCAAAGCGCAGGTGGCCAATGATGGGGTAATTGCGCAGGATCGAGCGCTGGCTTTGGCGCAGGTCATGCACGCCCAGCGCCACCAGGCCGCCCGACAGCAGCAGCGCGCCCAGCCCGGTGCCGAAGGCCAGCAGTGCAAACAGGCTCAGCAGCAGCGCGAACACGCACAGCCCCAAAGCGGTGTAGCGCACCGGAAAAATGGCATTGAGCTTGTGCAGCATCGTTAACCTCCTGTAAGCCCGACCATACCAGCCGGCGCCGCCTTTGCCCAGCTGGCCGGTGCAGAATCGCAGGGTTGCCCGGCACCAGCCTGGGCCGGAACCCCAAGCCCCGCCATGACCGACACCCCCTTAACGACCTCCCTTTTGCCGACCACTGAGCCGGCCGCACTGGCACCCCTGGCGCCAGAAGACTATGACGCGCTCGACCTGATTCTGGACGACCTGCGTACGCGTTCTGACGAGACGCCGCAGTGGGAGTTTTGCGAAGGCTTTCTGGCAGCACTGGTCTGTTGCCGCCGCCAGATAGCGCCGGACGAATACCTGCCGGTGCTGCTGGACGTGCCGGACCAGGGCGGCGCCACCGACGCCCCTGACGGGCACGAAGGCGCTTTTGCCGATGCCAACCAGCGCCAGCGCTTCATGGACCTGTGGCAGCGACGCTGGCACGAGGTGGCCACTGCGCTCGACACCGAGGTGCAGGGGCTGGATGAGGAGGCCGCCTACCACCCTGAGGTGATGGACGTGCGCGGCGCGGTGGCGGCCCTGCCCGAGGAGGAACGCCCGGCCCTGGGGTCAGACGTGTTGCCTGCGTTTGGCCAGGTCTGGGCGCTGGGCTTCATGTTTGCGGTGGAGGCCTGGCCCGCGGAGTGGGCAGCGCCACGCGACAAGGAAGCGGCCAAATGGCTGGACGGCGCCTTGCAGGCGCTGGTGGCGCTGACCGAAGACGACACCGACGAACCCACCGTGGCCGTGTTTGACGACGACAGCCCGCCCAGCGTCAGCGAACCGCGCATGCAAGCCTTGGCCGATGCCATTTGGGCGGTGTACGGCCTGCGTGAGTTGTGGCGCAATGTCGGGCCGCGCGTGGCCACGATCCGCGCCGAGGTCACGCCCGGGCGCAATGACCCCTGTTTCTGTGGCAGCGGCAAAAAGTACAAGAAGTGCCACGGCGCCTGAGCTGTACACCCGGCGACGCCACGGTGCCTATCGACTAAGTTTTTGTACAACGCCATGATGATCGATATGAAAAATCAAACCGTGGTGGTTTCTCCCAAGTTCCAAGTGGTGATTCCGCGGGAAATCCGGGAAGCCGGTGGCATCCTGCCGGGCAGCAGGATGAGCGTGTTTGAGATCGACGGCGTGATCCAGCTGGTGCCTGTCAAAACGGCGGCGCAGTACCGGGGTTTGCTCGCGGGACTCAGCAGCACGGAAGTACCCAACGATCCCGAGCGGCTTTGATGGTGCGCAAACAGGCGCCGGTGCCGCAGCAGGGCCTGATGCGTGAAGGGCAGGTTGTTGACATTGGTTTGAATCTCGCCTTGAGCGCCGCTGCGAACGGGCTGCCGATGGCCGACAGCCTGATTTACGCCACGGCGTTGGCACACCATGTGCCGCTTTGGACGCAGGACCAGCACTTTGAAGGCCTGCCCGGCGTCCGGTACTTTTCTAAGACTGTGGCCGTCTGAGCGACCGGCCCCTGCGCCTGCGACTTACTCTGAGCCGATCCCTTTACCAGGGCAGCACGCTGCCGTCGTGATTGAAGAAACCACCGGAATCAGCGGCCTGCAGGCCGTCGATCACGCCCAGCAGGCGTGCTGCGGCATGGTCTGGCGCCTGCACCTGCAGCCCGGTTTTGGCAAAGGGCGCGGACAGGGCGGTGGCCACCGTGCCCGGGTGCAGCGCTACGCACAGCGCTTGGGGCTGGCGCCGGCGCAGCTCGATGGCGGCGGTGTGCACCAGTTGATTGAGCGCGGCCTTGCTGGCGCGGTAGCTGTACCAGCCGCCCAGCTTGTTGTCGCCGATGCTGCCGACCTTGGCCGACAGCGTGACAAACACCGCATGACCCTGGCGCGGCAGCAAGGGCAAAAAATGCTTCATCAGCAGCGCCGGGCCGATGGCGTTGACGGCAAAGGCCTGCGCCATCTGCACCGGATCCAGCTGTTGCCAGCTCTTTTCGGGCGGCTGGCCCGGGCTGTGCAGCAGACCGGTGGCGTCGATCAGCAGCCGCAGCGGCTGGCCCAGCCCGGCCACATGGGCGGCGGCCTGGGCGATGCTGGCCTCATTCAGCAGGTCGAGTGCGGGCTGGCTGCTGCGTGACAGCCCGAGCACTTGGGCAAAGCGGAGGTCGGCTTGCAGGTGCGCCAGCAGTGCGGCGCCAATGCCGCCGCTGGCGCCGATCACCAGCGCCAGGCCGCCCGCTGGCCAGGGGTTGGCGCTGTGGGTGGGTGCATCATCCATCGGTCAGCCCATCCTCGGAGGCGCCAAAAAACCGGCCAGCGCCGCCGCCGTGGCTTCTGGCAACTCTTCCGGAATGAAGTGGCCGGCCGGCATGGCGTAGCCCGACACCGTGGCGCTGCATTGCGCCTGCCACAGGGCCAGCGGCTGGAACAGCCTTTGCACCACGCCGCGCTCGCCCCACAGCACCAGGGTGTCGCAGGCGATTTTTTCACCCCGCTCGCGGCTCTCGCGGTCGTGGGCCAGGTCGATGCCGGCGCTGGCGCGGTAGTCTTCGCAAATGGCATGGATGGTGCCGGGCAGCACAAAACAGCGCTCGTATTCGGCCAATGCCGCGGGCTCGATCTGCGCCAGCCCACCCGTGCCCCAGCCGCCGAGCTTGTGGTGCAGGTAGGGCAGTGGGTTGCCGTCAATCATGGTCTCGGGCAGGGGTGCGGGCTGGATCAGGTGGAACCAGTGGTAGTAGGCGCGGGCAAAGGCCATGTCGGTGGCGGCATACATGTCGAGCGTGGGCGCAATGTCGATCACGCACAGCTGGCTCACCCGCCCCGGGTGGTCCAGCGCCAAGCGGTGCGCCACCCGCCCACCGCGGTCATGGCCGCAGACCGCAAAGCGCGCCACCCCCAGCACGTCCATCAACTCAATCAGGTCTTGCGCCAGGGCGCGCTTGCTGTAATTGCTGTGGTCGGGCAGGCCGGGTGGCTTGCTGGCGTCGCCGTAGCCGCGCAGGTCGGGCATCACCAGGTAAAAGTCCTGGGCCAGTCGCGCCGCAACGCGCTGCCACATCACATGGGTCTGCGGGAAGCCGTGCAGCAGCAGCAGCGCGGGGCGACCGTCTGGCGCGCTGCGTGGCACGCGGGCGCTCAGGGTTGCGCCGGTCAGGGTGAAATTGCGACGCTCGAAGCCGTCGAACCAGGGGGCGGCAGTGGATGGGTGGGTGGGCGGGGTTGGCATGGGGCGTATTGTGCGGTGTCTGTCGACTAGCGTATGGCCGCGCCCGCTGCCAGCGCAGCAGGCAGCGCCGTGGCCAAAAAGTCGAACACGGCGCGGATGTGGCGGCTGGTGCGGATCTCGCGGTGCACCGCCAGCCACATCGGCAGCGGTGGGATCTGTAACTGCCCGGCCAGCACCGGCTGCACGGCCGGGTCGAGGCGCGCTTGGTAGTCGGCCAGAAAGCCGATACCCAGGCCTGCGCGCACCGCCTGCCACTGCACGATCAGGTCGTCGCTGCGCAGCGCAAAGGCCTCGCGCGGCACCGGGAAACCCATGGCCTCAAAGCCTTGGCGGATGGCTGGATCGGTATCGCTGCCGACCAGTTCGTGCTGCAGCAGCTCGGCGGGCTGGGTGGGGATGCCACGGCGGGCCAGGTAGTCGCGGTGGGCATAGGCCCCGACGGCCGTCTCGCCGAGCTTGCGGGCCACCAGCGAGGTCTGGTCCGGCCG
>CAJAXU010000542.1 GCA_903948045.1 uncultured beta proteobacterium
GCGGCATGTCAATGCTCAGTTCCATGCCGCTGCTCCAGTGCCGTGACCGGCAGTAGGGGGTGCTGGGCAGAGCAGCGTGTTCACGGTGGGTGCGAGCTTGGTGAGGTGTATTTAAGCAAATTGTATCAAATGTTGTCAAATAATGCCAAATTGTGTTGGAAAAATCATGACTAGTTGTGAGCGTGAGGACGCCCCTCCTGGCCTTAGATGCCGGCTGCGATGCCCATACTTAGCCGAAGGCGGGCTTGGAGATGTCGAACCCTGTGGGCCGCGGCAGGCCCTGAGCCACGATCTCGCCAACCATGTCGGCGGTCACCGCAGACAGGGTCCAGCCCAGGTGGCCGTGCCCGGTGTTGTAGAACACATTGGCCGCGCGGCCGCGGCCGACGCGCGGCATCATGTTGGGCATCATGGGGCGCAGACCAGCCCACGGCACCACCTGGCGGGTGTTGACGCCGGGGAAGCACTGCTGCACCCAACGCACCAGCGGCGCAATGCGGTCAGCGCGGATGTCCTTGTTGTCGCCGTTGAACTCGGCGGTGCCGGCCACCCGGAAGCGGTCTGCGCCCAGCCGGCTGGTCACCAGCTTGGTCTCGTCGTCCAGCAGGCTCACTGTGGGTGCGGCGGCCTGGCTCTGGGCATCGGGCAGGTTGACGGTGATGGAGTAGCCCTTAACCGGGTAGACGTTGACCCGGTCGCCGAGCTGGCGGGCCAGCGCGCGGCTGCCCACGCCGGCACAGACCACCAAGGCGTCGAAGTGGAAGCTGTGGTCTGCGTCGCCCTCGCGCGTGCACACTTGGGCGCTGCGGCCGTCCGATTGGACCGACGCCACCTCGTGGCCAAACACCAGGCGCACGCCCAGCCGTTCGCAAGCGCGGGCCAGGCCCTGGGTGAACTTGTGGATGTCGCCGGTGGCGTCGCTCTCGGTGTAGTAACCGCCAAAGTAGCGTCCGGCCAGCGTGGGTTCGATGGCCTGCATCTCCTCGGGCGTGACGGCGCGCCGCTGCAGGCCACCTTGGGCCAGCAGCTTGGACACCCGGCCCGCATGCTCAAAACCTTGGCGGTCGCGGTAGATGTGCAGGATGCCGCGTTGTTTCAGGTCGAAATCGATACCCTCAGTATTGGCCCAGTCGAACAAAAAGTCGCGGGCGCGGATCGCCAACTGCGCGGTGGCCACGGTGTTGCGCTCGTAGTGCGGCATGCTGGCCATGAACTCGGCAAACCACGACAGTTTGTGCCAGCTGGGTTTGGGGTTGACCAGCAAGGGGGCGTCGCTCTTGAGCATCCACTTCAGGCCTTTGAGCAGGGTGGCGGGGTGGGTCCACACCTCGGCGTTGGAGGCCGAGAGCTGCCCGCCGTTGGCGAACGAGGTTTCCATCGCGGTGTAGCGCTGCCGCTCAAACAGCGTGACCGAGTAACCGCGCCGGGCCAGTGCGTAAGCGGTGGTGACGCCGGTGATGCCGCCGCCGATGATGCCGATGTGTGCCATGGTGATACCGATCTGTCAGGGTTGTGGCGGCAAGGTGCCGGCTTGCAGAAAAGTCTGGGCCAGTTGCGTCCAGAACGCGGCCGCTGGTTCGATCAGGGCGTCATTGAAGTCGTAGCCCGGGTTGTGCACCATGCAGGCGCCGGCCGAGCCCGGGCCGCCATTGCCGACCAGAAAGTAGCAGCCAGGCACCCGTTCGAGCATGAAGGCGAAGTCTTCACTGGCAGTCAGCGCAGCGCCGTTGCGGGTGACGCGCTCGGGCCCAAACAGCTCGGTGGCCACGCGCGCGGCCAGTTCGGTCTGCTCTGCGTCGTTGACCAGCACCGCGTAGCCGTCGCGCCAGTCGACCTCGGCCCGCACGCCAAAGCTGGCGGCCTGCTGCGTGGCCAGCGCCTCGATGCGTCGGCGCAGCAACTGGCGCACGCCGGGGTCAAGCGCCCGCACGCTCAGTTCCAGCCGGGCTTGCGCCGGAATCACGTTGTTGGCCTGGCCGGCGTGGAGCGCGCCCACCGTCACCACCGCCGTCTGCAACGGGTCGACATTGCGCGACACCACGGTTTGCAACGCCATCACGATCGCCGCGGCGGCGACGATGGTGTCACTGGCGGTGTGCGGCATGGCGCCATGCCCGCCGACACCGTGCAGGGTGATGCTGACATCATCGCTGGAGGCCATGGCCGGGCCACTGCGGAACACGAAGTGCCCGGCGGCGATGCCCGGCATGTTGTGCAAGGCAAAGATGGCGTCGCAGGGGTGATGCTCAAACAGGCCGTCGGCCATCATGCGCAGCGCGCCGCCGGCGCCTTCCTCGGCCGGCTGGAAGATGAGGTGCACCGTGCCGTCGAAGGTGGCGTCCTGAGCGATGGCGCGGGCCGCGGCCAGCAGGCTGGCGGTGTGGCCGTCATGGCCGCAGGCGTGCATGTGCCCGGGCACCCGGCTGGCCCAGCCCTGGCTGCCGGCCTCCTGGATGGGCAGGGCGTCCATGTCGGCGCGCAGCCCGATGGCCCGGCGGCTGCTGCCGCGCTGCAGCGTGCCCACCACCCCGGTTTTGCCCAGGCCACGCCGGACCCGGTAGCCCCAGCCGGCCAGCTTGGCGGCCACCAGCTCAGAGGTGGCGTGCTCCTCAAAGGCCAGCTCGGGTTGCGCGTGCAAGGCTCGGCGCAGTTGCACAAATTCGCCGATGCGCCCGTCCAGCGCCTGGCCCAGGTAGGTGGTTTCCATCGTGTTGCGTCAGTGAGAGGGGGTTGGGGCCGGCGGTTTACTGCGGCTGCAGGTTCATCGCCTTGGCAATGCCGCGGTAGCGGGTGCTGTTGTCAGCGTAGACCTTGGTCATGGCGGCCAGCGACTGTGGACGTGGCACCACCATGGCCTGGGCTTCCAGCGCGCTGCGGATGGCCGGGTCGTTGGCGACCTCGCTCAGCGCCTTGTGCAGGGCTACCACCACAGCCTCGGGCGTGTCTTTATGCACAAAATAGCCCGACCAGATGTCAAACACAAAGCCCTTGAGCGCAATGCTCTCGTTGAGCGTGGGTGCCTTTTTGATCATGTCCTGGCGCTCCAGCGACAGCGCGGCCACCACCTTGAGTTTGCCGTCTTCGGCCAATTGCACCGGGCCCTTGCCATAAGGCGTCATGAAAATGTCGACCTCGCCGGCCATCAGGTCTTGCTGCGCCGGTGCCGCACCTTTATAGGGCACGTGCGTCATCGGCAGGCCGGTCAGTTTGGACATGTGCTCGCCCAGCAGGTGGTACAGGGAGCCTGGCCCCACGCTGGCGTAGGTGAGTGGTTTGCCAGCCGCGGCGGCTTTGGTCGCGTAGGCCACCAGCTCATCGCCATTGTTGGCGGGCAGGTCCTTGCGGGCAAACATCGCCAGCGGGTTGATCGAGATCATTTGCACCAGGCGGAAGTCTTCACTCTTGTACTTGATGGCGGCGTTGGACAGTGGCGCCAGGATCAGCTCGTTGGGCGAGCCCTGGAAAATCAGGTAGCCGTCGGCTGGCGCGTTGAGCACCTTTTGCGCGGCGATGCCGCCACTGGCGCCGCCCAGGTTCTCCACAATCACAGGCTGCCCCAGTTGCTTGGCCAGCGCGGTGTTGATGGTGCGGGCGGTCACGTCCGACAGGCCTCCGGGCGGGTAGGGCACCATCAGGGTGACGGGCTTGGCCGGGAAGGCCTGGGCCCAGGCTGAGCCGGCCAGGACCAGGCTGGCAAGCAGGGCGCTGGCGCGCAGAAAGGTTTTTTTCATGATGTCTCCTCGGGGTGGGTTGAACAGGCTGAATCACGGGTCTCAGCTGAAGCGCATCGTAAAACCCGGTTTTGTTGATGTCTAATGCATTGTTGTACATGATTCAATAATTTAGAATCATCATTGTCATGACCCTGGTCCAGCTTAAGCACTTCATCGCCTTGGCGCGCAGCGGCAGCTTTGTCAAAGCCGCAGCGGCCGTGCACCTGACGCAACCCGCGCTGAGCCGCAGCATCCAGGCACTGGAGGAAGAGCTGGGGCAGTTGTTGTTTGACCGGGTTGGCCGGCGCATCGAGCTCACCGCCTTTGGCGCCGAGACGCTGCAGCGGGCCCAGCTGCTGGTGGAAGACGCCAACGACCTCAAGCAAAGCGGCCGCCCCAGCGCCCTGGGCGACGGTGGGCGCATTCGGCTGGGCTTGAGCTCGGGCCCGGGGGCGCTGTTCACCGTGCCCCTGCTGACCCATGTCGCCCGCCATTTCCCACGGCTGCACGTGGAGGTGTCACGCGCCAACACCGACCTGCTGGTGCGCCAGCTGCGCGAGCGCGCGCTGGACGCGCTGATCGTCGATGTGCGCTCGCTCAAGCCGGCGCCAGACCTGCATCTGGCGCAACTGGTGGAGACCGAGGGCGCCTTTTTGTGCCGGCCGGGGCACCCGCTGGCTGCCTTGGCCCAGGTCACCGCGCAGCAGCTGCTGGCCTATCCGGTGGCCTCAACCCCGCTCAGTGACGAGCTGGCGCGTATTTTGGTGGAGCGCTACGGCGAGCACGCGCACCCGCAGCAGATGGTGACGCTGCTCAGTGACGAAATCTCGCACCTGGTGGCGCTGGCCCTGGGCAGTGACGCCGTGGTGCTGGCCATCCGCGCCGCCGCACCGCAGCTGGTGGCGTTGCCGCTGATACCGGCGCTCGATGCGCGCGCCCGGTTTGGCCTGGTGACCCTGGCCGGGCGCGCGCAGCCGCCCTTTTTGCCTGAAATTGGGGGCTTGATGGTGCGGGTGATGGCTGGTGGGGTCTTTCGGACCGGTTGACCTGATGGCGATGCCGAAACGGTACTTTTCAGGGCCTGGTGCCCACAAGGAGCAAGCATGACGGACAGCAAAGACTTTCTCACACTGGCGCGTGAGGGCTATGTGGCCACGGTGACCTTGAGCCGACCTGAGCAACATAACGCCTGGCACCCGCAGATGGGCCTGGACCTGGAAGCGATGGTGCGCACGTTGGGCAACGACGAGGCGGTACGGGTGATCGTCATCACCGGTGCCGGCAAAAGCTTCTGCGCCGGGCTGGATTTCGGCTACCTGCGTGACGTGCGGGCCGGTCGCATCGCGCCCGTGCCGGACCCGGGACCCGGCGACGAGGACCTGAACCAGCGCTACAGCTACCTGATGGGCATCCCTAAGCCGGTGATCTGCGCGGTGAACGGCCCGGCGGTGGGCATCGGCCTGGTATTGGCCCTGTTCTGTGACATTCGCTACGCTGCGGCAAGCGCGCGGTTTTCGGGGATGTTCTCGCGCCGGGGCTTGATTCCCGAACATGGCATAACCTGGCTGCTGCCCCGCATGATCGGACTGCCGCGTGCGATGGAGCTCATGATGTCGGGTCGCATGGTTGACGCTGGCGAGGCGGAGCGCATCGGCTTGGTGAACGCCTGTTTGGCTGATGACGGGTTTCATGAGCAGGTGGCGCAACGCGCCCGCGACCTGGCAGAGAACACTTCACCCCGCGCCAACCGCATCATCAAGCGCCTGACCTACGAGGCCACCACCTCGTCACTGACGCAGGCGGTCCATGCCTTCTACCGTGAATTGCCTGACACGCTGGCGAGCGAGGACTTTCGCGAGGGCGTGCAACATTTCATCGAGAAACGCCCGGCGCGCTTCACCGGGAATTAAGCGGTGCAGTCAGCCCACCAAGGGCCCTGACATGGCCCAGGGCTGGGGTTCCCGCAATACCTGGTCGCGCAGAAAGCGTTTTTGTACCTTTCCCGTGTCCAGACGCGGGAAATCGGTACAAAACCGGATCAGGCGGGGCGTCTTGAGGCTGCCGCCGTGGCTGCGGCAGTGCGCCAGGATCTCGTTAGCCTTCTCGGCGCCGCGCTCGGGCGTGCCCTCAGCGGCATCGGCCAGCTGGATGACGGCCACCA
>CAJAXU010000543.1 GCA_903948045.1 uncultured beta proteobacterium
CAAGGTGATCATTGCCAGTACCGCCAATCAGCGAATCGTTGCCGAGGTGATAGCCGCCGGGGAGCACGGACACTGCCTGATCAGCCGACAGCGCACTGGCATCCACCACCAGGTTTGTCAGTGTTGCAAGGTTGGTGGCACCGTCATACGCGATGACCAAGATGTCACCCGCAACACCGTCGCCGTTGGCATCGGCGGTGGTCACCATCGCCTGGGTGATCTTCACGGTTTCTGTTGAGCCAGCCAAAGTCGGTGCAGCGAGATCAATCCGGTCAATTTGCGTAATGCTGGCGGCCTGGCTCAGGTCGTAGCTTGCGGCACTGAAGAGCTGCAAGCGGTCCGTGGTGGTCTTGTCGGCTGCGCCACCGCTCTGGTTGCCATGTATTACGTCACCCACCAGCTCCGCTATCGAAAAGTAACGGATGCGGTCTGTGCCTGCGCCGCCTTCCAGGGTATCGGTGCCCAGGCCACCAGAAAGGCGGTCAGTACCGTCGCCACCCTGCAGAGAGTCGTCCCCGGCGCCGCCGATCAGCGAGTCGTCTCCAGCCAAGCCGATGAGTGTGTCATTGGCATCATTCCCAGTGATGGTGTCATTGCCAGCGGTACCGGTTACGGTGAAATCTACCCGGAAAGTGGCTGCATCCGTGCCGTCCAGCGCAAACGTGCTGTTGGCGTTACCGGCGGCGTCGACGACGACCAAACCATAGCCGCCAGCGACAAGGGCCTGCGTCACCGTGAGGGTGTAGTTGCCTGCAGTGGTTTCTTGAACGGTGTACTTGGCCGGGTCAACCGCCAGGCCATTGCTCCCCAAGATGATCAGGGCACCCGGCTCTGCTGTAAAGGAAATCGTGGGGGTGCTGTCATTGGTCAACCGGTCACCCACAACGCCGCTGTCATCGGTGATGGCGGTGATACTGGCTTTGGCGGGTACGGTATTGTCCAGCGTGAAGGTCAAGCTGGCGCTGGCTGTGTTGCCCGCCGTGTCGGTGTCGGTCACCAACACGGTGTGGCTGCCGTCAGCGCTGGGTGCAGCGTAGTTGGCGCTGGCAGCGCCACCGTCGACCTTGAAGCTGCGAGTCACATCGGAGGCAGCTGTGCTCAAAGAGAGCGCGGCGTTGCCGGTAAGTTTGTCGGTGGTGTTGGTGCCAGTGTCGCTGGTCAGGGCAAGCGTTGGGGCGGCGATGGTGGTGTCGACCGTGACCACTTTTGTCCCGGCTGTGCTGGCGTTGCCCGCCGCATCAGTGGCCACAACGCTGATGGTGCTGCTTGTAGCGTCTGCGGGTACCTGAGCGCTGCTGAAACTGGTGCTCCAGTTGCCTCCTGCTGCAGCGACAGTTTTGCTGGCGCTACCCCAACTGACCAGCACGCTGGAGCCAGCCTCGGCTGTGCCGCTGACCGTGACACCAGCCGCTTTTTCTGCGGCGTTAACGATGTTGTCGGTGGCAACGGCGTTCACCACCGGGGGGGTAGGCGGCGTGGTGTCTGCCGCTGCCACCAAGACCGCAGCAGAGGAAACGCTTTCTGGCTTACCAAGCAAGTCAATGTAATTGGCCACCACAGAAACAGACTTGCCGGCCTGCGCGGCAGTCAGAGCAAACGTGCTGGCCGTGGCACCCAAGATCGCTGCGCCGTCGGCCAGCCATTGGTAGGCGATGGCGCCGGTGCCAGTGGTGGGAATGCCGTCCAGATCGGCCAGCGTGTTAGCCGCAGTCAGTGTCTGACCTTGGGTGGCGGTACCAGAGACGGTCACCGTGCCGGTGGGCGCATCATTGACAGCGGTGATGTTGACTGTGGTGCTTCCCGCGGCCGCCAGTGCCCCGCCGCTGCCTTGCGCGCCAGAATTTCCGTCACTGAATGTCCAGTTGATCTGCACGCTTGCCGGTGGCGCGTCCGAGCTGTTGGCATAGCTCAGGCTGGAGAGAGCTTCGTTGACCCGGGCCTGGGTGGCGTTGCTGTTAAAAATAATGGACAGTGTGCCGCCACTGCTGGTGAAGCTGCCGATGGTGGTGCCCGTGAGCACGGCGTTGCCACCGGTGAGGCTGAGGTTGCCGCTGGCGCCAAAGACGTCCTGGGCATTGGCCCCAGTGCTTCGTGCCAGGCTGACCGAGGCTCCGCTGTAGTTGCCCAGGCCGCTGTTCAGGGCAGCCAAATCCGAATCTGAGATCGCGACTGTGGTGTCCAGTGCAATGGCAGGGGCGTTTTCTGAATAGATGACCGTGCCACCCAGGGTGTTGCTGCCGGCAGTGGCACCAAAGCTGGTGTCCAGACTGCCGTTTACGTTCAAGCGAATCAGGCTGAAGTCGAAGCTGCTACCGTTCAAGCTATACCCCGCCACCAGGATCTTGCCATC
>CAJAXU010000544.1 GCA_903948045.1 uncultured beta proteobacterium
GATGCGCGACACCTTGAGCTTTTTCTCGGCCTCGAGCTTCTCCACGTCGGAGGAGGCGATGCGCTCGATGAAGTCGAGCTGGCCCGATTTCAGGTTGGCCAGGCGCACGGTGGCGTCGGGGATCGGGGTGTAGGTGACCTTGGCGAAGTTGATGGCGGCCTTGTTCCAGTAGCCGTCATAGCGCTCCAGCGTGATGCGGTCCTGCGCCACCCGCTCCACAAACTTGAAGGCGCCCGAGCAGACCGGCTTGAGACCGAACTTGTCGCCAGCGGCCTGGGCCGCCTTGGGCGAGACCATCATGCCAGCGCGGTCCGACAGGATGGCGAGCAGCGGCGTAAACGGCGCGCTCAGATTCAGCCGCACTGTCATTGGGTCGACCACATCAACACTTGTGACCGGGCCGAGCTCACCCCGGCGGTTGGAGCCGGGCAGGGTCTTGTGTCGGTCCAGGTTGTACTTGACGGCGGCTGCGTCGAGCTTTTCGCCATCATGAAAGGTGACACCGGGGCGAATTTTCATCGTCAGCGCCTTGCTGTCGGCCGACCACTCGTAGCTTTGCGCCAGTTGCGGCACGATGGCCAGTTTTTCGTCCACATCGACCAACTTGTCGCACAGCGCCGAGAACACCAGGCGGCCGACAAAGCTGCGCGCCAGGGTCGGGTCCAGCACATCGGGGTCTTCGGCCAGGCCCACGCGCAGGGTCTGGGCCTGGGCCAGGCCGACCAGCAGCAGGGCGGCGGCAGCCAGGGTTTTCTTCATCATCATGTCGAGCTCCTATTCAATTGACGAAAGCGGATTGCAGGCGTTGCAGCCGGCGGTTGAGGGGGGCGCTGCGCACCAGGGTCGGTGCCTCGATGTCGCGCCAGAAATGGCAGGCCACCGCGTGCTGGTCCGGCCCGGCCAGTGGCGGCGTCTCTTGCGCGCAGCGGTCGCTCGCATGCCGGCAGCGGGTGTGAAACGGGCAGCCCGGCGGCGGATTCGCTGGGCTAGGCACATCGCCGGCCAGCAAGATGCGCTGGCGCTGACTGCCAGGTTCCGGCACCGGGATGGCCGACAGCAGGGCCTGGGTGTAGGGGTGGCGCGGCGCTGCAAACAGCGCCTCCTTGGTGGCGTATTCCACCACCCGGCCCAGGTACATCACCGCAATGTGGCTGGCGATGTGCTTGACCACTGCCAGGTCATGGGCAATAAATATGTAGGCCAAGCCCAGCCTTTGCTGCAAGTCCTGCAGCAGGTTGACCACCTGGGCCTGAACCGACACATCCAGCGCAGACACTGCCTCGTCACACACAATCAGTTTGGGCTCCACCGCCAGCGCACGGGCAATGCCGATACGCTGACGCTGGCCACCCGAAAATTCATGCGGGTAGCGCCCGGCGTGCTCCGGCGCCAAGCCCACAGTTTGCAGCAACTCGGCCACCCGTTGGGTGTGCCTGCCGCCATGCAGGCCATGCAGGCGCAGCGGCTCAGCCAGTATCTGGCCCACCGTCATGCGCGGGTTGAGCGATGAATAGGGGTCCTGGAAGATGATCTGCATCTGCCGCCGCTGCGCGCGCAGTGCAGCCGGTGCCAGCCCGCCCAGGTCGGTGCCGGCAAACACCACTCGGCCCTGCGTGGGTTCGATCAGGCGCAGCACCAGCCGGCCCAGTGTAGATTTGCCGCAGCCTGATTCACCCACAATACCTAGCGTCTGCCCGGCTTCAAGCGTCAGGTCAACCCCGTCCACCGCCCGTACCGCACCGGTCATGCGGCTGAACAGGCCCCTGCGCACTGGGTAGTGCTTGACCAGGCCAGTGAGCTGCAGCAGGGGCGGGGTGTTCAAGGTGGTCATGGTGCTTGGGGTGCTCATGCGTGGGCGCCTAGCGCTGCTGGTACCAGCGCATCGACATCCAGCGGCGCCAGCCAACAGGCCGCGAGGTGCTGACCGCCGAGCGCGCGCAGCGGCGGTTTCTCCAGCGTGCAGCGGGCCACGGCAAAAGGGCACCGGGCGGCGAAGCTGCAGCCGGCCGGGCGCTCGAACAGCCCCGGCACCTGGCCCTGGATCGCCGCCAGCCGGGTCTGCGGCCCGTCTAGCCGTGGCATGGAGCCGAGCAGGCCCACGGTGTAGGGGTGCTGCGGCTGGTTGAACAGCGCTGCAACCGGCGCCTGCTCCACAATGCGCCCGGCGTACATCACCGCCACCTCGTCGGCTACTTCCGCCACCACACCCAGGTCGTGCGTAATCAGCATCACCGCCGTGCCGCTGTCCTGTTGCAGGCTCTTCATCAGTTCCAGGATTTGCGCCTGGATGGTCACGTCCAGCGCGGTGGTGGGCTCGTCGGCAATCAGCAGCCGGGGTGAGTTGGCCAGCGCCATGGCGATCATGACGCGCTGGCGCATGCCACCCGACAATTTGTGCGGGTGTTCATGAAAACGCTGGGACGGCGCCGGAATGCGCACCCGCTCCAGCATGGCCAGTGCCAGCGCCTCGGCCTCTTGGCGGCCAATCGGGCGGTGCTGCAGCAGCACCTCGACGATCTGCTCTCCCACCGTGAAGGCCGGGTTGAGCGAGCTCATCGGTTCCTGGAAAATCATGGCGAGGGCATTGCCGCGCAGCCCCTGCATCTCGGCCGGGGCCAGCCCGACCAGCTCGCGCCCGTCAAACCGGATCGAGCCCGCCGCCACCCGGCCGGCCGGCCCGACCAGCCCCATGATGGACAGCGAGGTCACGCTTTTGCCGCAGCCTGACTCGCCCACAATGGCCAGCGTTTTGCCGGCCTCGATCGAAAAGCTGATGCCATCGACCGCGGCAAACTCACCGCCGTCGGTCTGGAAGCGGGTGCTCAGGTCGGTGACTTCAAGTAGCGCCACGCTCAGGCCTGGGCGCGCCAGTTGGCGTGGAACTGTTCGATGTGGGCCTCGATGCGGCTGCGCTCCAACTCGCCGGCCGGCCGTTCACGGGTGGCCAGACAGGCAATGAAGGGCTGGAAGCGCTCCAGGCTCTTGTCGTGCAAGCGCTGCAATTCATCCAGCGGCTCGGGGTGGTCGTCCACCCGCAGTTCCAGTTCCGGGTAGTCCTGCGCGCCCTGGATGCGCAGCGCGGCCGACTGCTTGCCGCGCTTGTCGCCGCCGGCCGCCTCGCCGGCCTGCATGGCGCTGATCAGGCGCAGCGCCAGCGGCTGCCCAGCACTGGCGGCAAAGGCCTCGGCCGTGGCCTCGATCACGCGCGGCCCGGCGAGCATATTGCCGGCCACACTGACATCCGCGTGGAGCAAGTGGCCGCACCAGTCGACACAGGCGCTGCCGGTGTGTGCCGCGCCTGGCCCCTGTGCTGGTAGCACATGCAGCTGCCGTTGCGCCTGCCCGGCGTCGGCGCCGGTCAGCGCACTCACTACCGCCTGGGCCGACAGGCCCTGCGCCAGCAGAGCCAAGCCCTGCGGGCCATACAGCGGGTTCATCAGGGCCTGGGTTGCCAGCGCCCCGACGCCGGCTTGGCTGTGGATGCAGAGCGAGCCGACCGAGAAAAACCGGCTGGCAATGGCGATGCCGAAGCGGCCGTCGGTGTCA
>CAJAXU010000545.1 GCA_903948045.1 uncultured beta proteobacterium
AAGCTGCCCCCGCTGAGCGTATCGCCACTGAACAGGGTGCCCGCACTCACCACCGCCGTACCTGCTGCGCTCAGGCTGCCGTCATAGGTCTTGCTCACCGTCGTGCTCGTCGCCGTCAGGTCCGCTTTTGTGATGTCAGCCGTGGTGCTGCCGCTGGCAGCTACCGTGTAATTCTGCGCATCCGTGCCAATCAGGCTCACGCCGCTGACGTTCACTGTCTTGCCACTGCCCGCGTTCTTGTCGGTGAAGGCCGCCGTGCGGTTGATCTCCAGCAGGTCGTTGCCAATGCGGTTGTCGCTGCTGGTGACGCTTGCTGTGGTGCTGCCGTCGTAGGTTCTATTGATGCCGCTGTAGCTCACGTTCAGCGCCTTCGGCGTGAGCTCCACCTGCCCACTCACAGCTCGAAGGTCGTAACCTAACTGGTGGGAATAAATGCCGACGGGCGTGACCGCCCTCATACCCGCATCCTTGCTGCTGAGCACAAAACTGGCGCTGCCCAGAACGGCAGTGGGATCAGGGGTTTGCGAATAGCTCAATGAGCCGGAAAAATTAGTTGTGCCATCGTAGACTCGGGTACCGCTGCCAGCGATGACGTCAAGCGGGGTCAAAAAGCTGCGCAGCAAAGGATAAGTTTGGCCTTCGTAAATGCGCCAATCCGCGCCGCCTCCGCCAGTGTCTGTAATGGCTGTGTTCCAGCTGGCAAAACTGGCCAGTTGCTTCATCTGTAGAGTGATCAGGCCGGTGCCACCAGCGCTGTTTGGTTGAATTGAAGTTTGTGTGTCCCAAAAACTATTGGTGACCCCTCCCCCACTGATAAAGCCAATCAATCCTCCAACGTTGGAGGACGAAGCGCTGACCTGACCGATGGACAAGGAGTTACTTACCGTACCACCTATGTTGCTACCAACCAACCCTCCGGTTTGGCTAACGCCAGTCAATGCGCCAGCTGCATAGCTGTTGTTGATGACCGCTCCGGGGCTATTGATTCCGACCAGTCCGCCTATATCCCAAGCTCCAGTCACATTGCCAGAGGCAAAACTTTTCGCGATCAGACCACCATTATTTTGGCCAGCGTAATCACCATTCTGGCCGACCAAGCCGCCTGCCCGCGCATTAGCGACCACGTTGGTTGTAGCAAAGCTACTGTTGACCTCACCCCCATTAACAGTACCGACCAACCCACCAACATTGTCATTTCCAGTGATGCTGCCACCGAGCATGCCCACATTGCGGATCACTGATCCTGTGCCCATCCACCCGAACACACCAACATTGTTTATCGTAGGTCGATTGATCGTGAGGTTGCTGATCGTGTGCAACAGTCCGTTGAGCGAACCAAAAAATGGTGTGCTTGAGGTTCCAATTGGCACAAACCCAGCCCCCGCATTCCACATCGACGTGCCCGAGGCATTCACGTTATTTGCCAGCAAATAGTACTTGTCCAACATGCCCGCACTACCCATGCCCTGCAAGCCGTAGATGTCGGTTAGACGATAAGGCGTGCCCGAAAAACCGTCGCCTCCCAATGCGCGGATAAAAGTGCCACCGGCGATCCGGAAATCGGTGACGTTGAATATCGGCAGGGACTCGCTCACTTGCCGCCAGGTGCCCGCGTTCAACCTATATTTATTCGCTGTAACAGCCATGCTGGCCGCGCTGGAGGACTGATCTGCGTTAACGACCATCTCCCCAGCCGCGGACAGATTGATAGAGCCGGTAGCGGTCAGTGCGCCATTAATTTCCAAATCAGCATTGGACGACAGTGAGATGCTGCCGCCGGTATTGCTGCCCTCGTCCACATGAAGGTCCTGGTCGCTGCTGATGAACACGCCGCCGGTCGTGTTGGCGAAATGCAGTGATGCCGTCTGGCCAGACCCACTGTCCTCCCAAACCTTGATGGGCAAAGCGCTAGTGCCTATGCCGGTAGCGGCTGTAAGATGGATGCTCTTGCCCTCCACGTCCAGATCCGTGGCCAAGCGGGTCTTGGTGATGGCCCCGGCAGTAGCCGTTAGCCGGACAGTTCCGCCGCCACCTCCGCGTGGTGCACTGACCATGCCGTTCAGCACGAGGTTATTTTGCGCTGTCACAGTCACATTGCGCCCGGCGGTCACGCCAGTCAGGTTAAGCGAATTAGCATCAGCCAGGTTGACCGAGCCGCCATTACCATTAATGACCGCAGCCGTTGCCGCCACGCTGCCAAAATCATTGTTGGCCTGAAGCAAGGTGATGTCGCCCCCAGCCGTCAATGTGGTCGCGCCGGTGGCAGTGATGGCGCCCTCAGATTGGGTAATTCCACCGGCGGCTGCCGTCAGGTCCAGCGTGCCTGCGGCAGCAACGTTACCAGTTAGTGTCAGGCCATTGGTCCCTACCATAGCTACGTTGCCGCCCCGCACACGGCCACCCATACTCAGACCGCCAGCCTGCAGGCTGACACTCCCCGCTGTGCCAATGACAGGTCGCAGTGTGGCACTGCTGTTCACCACCAGATTGCCCAAGGCACTCAATGCAATGTCACCACTTGGTGGTGTTGCGGATGGACTGCCAATGCGAGCACCGGAACTACCCGGGCTTAAGGTGATGTTGCCGCCTGCCTCTACAGTGATCTTGGCCGCAGCCGTGCTGGTGCCAGTGTTACCGATCGCCACGCCTGAATCAGCCACGGTTCCGCCAGTCATGAGCAAACTGCCACCGATAGTAAGTGTCAGGTCCAGAGGGGTCGATGTGTCTGGGGCACCAGACTCCCCCGGAGAGCCGGGCGCACCAATGCGCGCACCGCTGATCTCAGCCCCCGCCCAGCCTCCCTGGGATGATCCACCGCCGGCCATACTCAGGTTTCCGGTAGTGACGATGGCTTGGTTGGGTGCACGGAACGCGACACCGTTACTCACACCGCCTAGCCCACTGCTGAGGCTGATGCTGCCAGCTGTAATCGATTGGGTTTGACTGCCGCCTGAAGAGCCAGCAGTCAACAGAGCGACGTTTTCAGTCCCGGAAGCCCCGCCGAGCAAGGCGATGGTGGCGGCAGTCACGTTTTGGGCACCGCCGCTTGTGGTGATGACAGCCCGATTACCCAAGCCTGCAGCGCCGCCGCTACCGCCACCAGTGAGCGCCAAGCTGGTCACGCCTGCAATCGTTTGCAGGCCAGAATTTTGGGACATAACGCCGGCAAAGTTGTCAGTGCCAACGGTGCCGCCTGTCAAACTTAGCGCACCACCCACCCCTGCAAAACTGACGTTTTGCGCCGCGCCTTGGGCTGCAATCACCGCAAAATTACTGGCACTGGCGGTTCCAGTACCGCCCTGCAGTTGGATGCTGCCACCAGCCGATACGTTAACAGTCTGGGTACCGGTTGCGCCACCTTGGTAAATGGCCGCCCGGTTCATGTTGCCACCAACACCGCCACTTAATGCGATAGAGGCTACCGTCAGGCTTTGCGAACCATTCAAGGTACCTATCTCGGCATGATTGTCTTCACCCGTCACGCCATTGTTGCCACTGCCACCGGTCAGAACCACCGTCGGCCCGCCCGTAATGGTTTGAGACGCCGAGCCCCCGGCGTAGACCATCGCCCGGGCTCGGCTACCGGCGGTGCCGCCAGTCAGCGCGATGCCGCCACCATTGGTGAAACTAATGTTCTGAGCATTGCCATCACCTTGCACCAACGCGAAACTACCGTGTCCCGACCCAACCGGTGAACGCGCTGACGACCCGCCCGTCAATCTGAGCGTACCGCCATTGCCCAAGGTCAGGGACTGAGTCGAACCCGCCGTAATGCCTGAATGGTAGATGAGAGCAAAGTTGTCAGTCTCTACTGAGCCAGTGCCGCCACCTCCGGTGAGGACGATGCCACCGCTACCCGCAGTGATGCTCTGATTCCCATCGCTCTTGATTCTTGAGAAATTACCAACACCCAAACCACCTCCAGCAGCGCCGCCCTGCAATGCGATACCTTGGGTGGTCGTGATGGTTTGCGCGCCAGAGCTTGAAACTAGCGCCGAGCGAGCGCTGCCACTACCTCCACCGCGAAGCAAGAGCGAATCAGCAGTGATGGTCTGGTTACCCAGTGCATTCAATGACGCCCCAGCCGTATCAGCCAGCACTTGCAGGCTGCCACTGGCGTTGACGGACATGGCACCACCGGACGAAACAACGCTATTTACTTGCACATTGCCACCATTCAGGGCCAGCGTTCCGCTGGCGGCGACACTGTGCGCAAGCGTTAGGCCCGTGGTGCCTGTCAGCGCCACATCGGCGCCAGCCAGGTTCCCCGGGGTTGTTAAAGTGCCGCCACTGCTCAGTGTCAAGTCCGCCGTGCCGGTGTTGAGGTTAACCGTAGGCAACACCAATGCGCCACCCGCCACCAGGCTAATCGCCTGATTCAGATTCAGTTGGCTGCTGGCCGTGTTCAAGCTGCTGACGGTCAACGCGTTGGTGTCGGTCAGTCTGATGGCGCCACCATAAGCCGCAGTTACGGCGACCGTGTTGAAATTATTCAGCGGCTCATTAAGGAAAATATTGCCGACTGATTCGCCCGCACCGGCGGTCAAACTGGCCGAGCCAGTGGAAACCACCGCGGTGCCCCCAGACTGTACGAGATCAGTTCCCGCTGAGACCGTTAAATTTGTGGCGACCACATTGCCAAGGTTCAGCACGTTCAAATCGATCAGGCTGACCGAGCCGCCAACACCATTGCTGGGCGTCGCCGTAGCCGCCAAACTGCCAAAGTCGTTATTGGCCTGCCCCAGCACGATGTCACCGCCCGTCGCAGTGAAGGTGCTGGCGCCGCTCACCGTCACACTGCCACCATAACCAGTCTGCGTGATGTTGCCGCCAGCGGTCACAGCCAGGCTGGTCGCCCGCACAGTGTCCAGAGTAAGGCCGTTCACATCGCGTAGGCTCACCGCCCCAACGTTGCCTGAGCCTATCTGTGTGACCGAAACGGTATTGAAATCATTGCCAGGCTGATTAAGCGTCACATTGGCGTTGGGCGCAAGGATCAAGTTGGTTGCACCGGTCACCGTGATGACGCCTGCTGTCTGCGTCAGGTCGCCCGCTG
Organism: uncultured beta proteobacterium; assembly: GCA_903948045.1. Classification (GTDB taxonomy): domain Bacteria; phylum Pseudomonadota; class Gammaproteobacteria; order Burkholderiales; family Burkholderiaceae_C; genus Rhodoferax. The sequence goes on from CAJAXU010000545.1 coordinate 5,057, forward strand.
CTTGTGCGATCAGGTTACCAGAAGTGCTCAGCGTGCTGCCCGTGATGGCCATAGTCCCTGCTATCACGGGGCCTGCCCCCGTGGAAAGTTGAATGCCGGACGCACCGATGGTCGCATTCGTCAAGGACATGTTGCCGCCTTGGGTACTGCCCACGCCGCTTCCCGCCTCATTAGGGACCCAGCCGGCCCGCCAGACCGCGTTTCCATTGTCGGCATCGAAAAATCCGCCTGTAATTACTAAATCGTTGGCGGCGCTGATGGCAATGTTGCTGGCCGTGATTCCGGACGCGGTAAAGGTGACGGACCCAGAGCCCGATGGTGACGGAGAAGATGCACCCTCACTCGCGGTTATAGAGACAGGCGCCGAGTTTCGCCCGGTAGCGTGGATAACCGCAGGAAACAGCGTGACATTGCCGCCTGTCGCACTCGGTGTGGAGGGCGCGCTTTGACCTGCGCTTAATGTGATCCCACCACCATTGCCGACCATAATTGGGGTGTTGGCATCACCGCCATCGGCATAGATAGAGGCGTTGCTGCCAGTGACCGAAATATTGCCCGCTGCAAGAACCATCACCGTGCCAGCATCCCCTCCTAAATATCCAGAGTTGGAACCCCCACCACCAGAGGTGTCAACCCTGTTCAATGAAACATTGCCGCCGCTGATGACCGAAAAATTGCCCCCATTGGTACTGTTACTGTTATTTACCAAAGTGCCACGCGTGTCAATCAATCCAGTCACATCGATGCCGCCACTACCTGCGAAAAGGGTCACTTCCCCACCACGGTTGGTCACTCCACCCACCATCAAACTGCCGCTGCTGTAGCCACCACCACCTCTGAGCGTCAAATCTTTAGCGCCCAAGACGTTGAGCCCATCAGGCACGGTGGTGGTGCCTGAATAAGTCGGGTTACCGGAACCCAACCAAAGATGGGTTCCGTAGTTCAGACTTGAAACGCCAGCAGAAGACAAGTACAAAACGCCGCTCGGGTCTACGCCGCCAATCTGCATAGACCTATTGGCAGCGTTGGGCTGGATATCAATCGATCCAGACGCGGTGAGGCTGCTACCTGCTGGCAAAGTCAAAGCATCAGCTCGTATACCAATATGACTGCCAATCACGGCCGCACCTGCAGACAAGATCAATTGGTTGGCGACCAGATCCACGTTCGCGCCTGATAAGTTACCAGGTGTGGTCAGGTTGCCCCCGCTGCTGAGCGTGAGGTTAGCGTTGCCGGTGTCGATAGCATGGAGTACGCCCAAAAAGCTAAGGTCAAGGTTCAAGGACCCACTGGCTACCAGGCTGACGTCGTGACCTGGGATGTTCACCAAGTTGTTGACGGTCATTGCACCGCTGCTAACCAAGCTGATCGCCCCTCCATAAGGTGCTGACACGTCAACCGTGCCAAAGCTGTTGCCTGGATGAGCCAGCGTGACGCTGCCACCATAGCCCTGCCTTCCCGCAGCCAAAATGGTAGCGCCAGTTATCTCCAGCGCCGCCGATTGAGTTACGTTACTCCCTGCGCTGACTGATAGCGCATCAGCTTGAATAGCGCCCAGGGCCACATTGCCAAAAGCCCCAAGCGATGTCCGATTTGCTCGCAGATCAACCAGCCCCGGTACCGGCAACTGATTTTGAGCCAGTTGTCCCTTGATGGTCGAGCCGGTCAAGTCCAGGTTGCCACCAAGCGTCTGTTTGTCTCCTGCCGTCAAATCCACAAGAGGACCCGGACAAACGCCAGCGCAAAGTGTCGTTAAAGCCAAATCACTGTTTGTAATACTAAGGTGGCTGTCCGCTTGGCCATCAATGAATCCGGCTCTGATCAAGCTGCGGACAGGGCTCGGCTCGGTCGTTTGGCTAATGGTCACAGCCCCGCCATTGCTACTGTTAATACCAGCACCCGATATAGCCGCAAGATAGGCAGTGTTGCCTGCGTCAATCGTTGCGCCTTCTACGGTCAGATAACCACCTGGGCCGCTGGATGAGTGCCCGTTCACGGACCCGGCCGTCAAGTCGAGGTCGAACTGGCGCGTGGTCAGTACGCTGCCCTTGCGAATGTCGATGTCGCGGGCAGCATAGATTTCAAGATAGTCAGCGGTAATCGACGATCCCACCAGGGGGGTAGCCGAGTTGCGCTCAATAACGACATTGCCCGTTGTGCTGCTGCTGCCATAGGCGTTAATCATCACGCCGGCTGCTTGATTGGCCGTGGCAGTGGCCGTGAAAGAGCTACTGCGCAATGTGACATTGCCGCCCGGTACGCTGGCGGCACCATAGCCCTCGTCTGCTGTTGGGTCCCAACCCGCCCGCAAATCGATGTTCCCATTCGTTGCGGCAACCGAGGACCCCGTGATTCCCAGGTTATTGGCCGAATAGATGGTGACAGGGCTGGTGGTGGTGGTGATGGTGCTGCCGGCTATGTTGACCGCGCCATTTGTGGGTGAACTGCCGCCGCCCTGGCGCGCGTTGATATACAGAGTCGAGATCCCAGCGTTACTGGCTCCAGAGTTACTGATGGTGGCGACGCTGAGCGTGACATCGCCACCACTGGAGCCACCGTAAGAATATGCCCCGGCCCGTAATTGAATCTCGCCAGCCAAACCGCCGCCGCTATTCCCGGATGAAGCGCCACCATTGGCCCAGATGCCGGCGCTGGGGCCAGATACCGAGATGTCACCACCAGCGAGCACATCGACATTACCGGCATTGCCGCCGCCGCCATTGCCTCCGTCGCCACCGGATGTCTTGATGGCATTTAAGGCCACGTTACCGTTGCTGCCGACTGTGACAGAACCGCCCGCGCTACCAGAGCCGTCCGGAACCGACTGGCCCCGCGTGTCAATCAGCCCACTCACAGCGATGCCCCCTGTGCCTGCCGAAAGGAACACACTGCGCCCGTTGTTCGTCACGGCATCAACAGCAAGCCGGCCAGCGCTGTCGGTGCCCCCGCCAAGCAAGGTCAGCGCACCGCCCGCCGGGTTAACCAAACCCCCACTGACCGTAGTGGTACCACCATATGTGGAACTGTCGGACCCCAGGGTCAGGCCGCTAGCCACGATCGACGTTCCGATGGCAGCCGCAGGCAGGTACAACACCGTGGCTGGGTCAACCGCGTCAATATTGCCAATGCGCATTGAGCGACTGTCCGAGCGCGGCTGGATCGACAACATACCCCCGGCGGCGTTCAGGCTGCTGCCTGCGGCTAAGGACAGGGCATCGGTTCGTACATCAATATAGTAGCTACTGACGCTGGCACCTTCAGCTAAGGACAGCTGGTTGGCGGCAAGGAACACGCTTTCACCAATGCTCGGATCTGGGCCGATTGGGGCGATGACAAGGCTATTTGAATCAACAAGACTTACGGTGCCACCGTAGCCCCCCGAATTTTTGGTTGACGTAAACGCCACTGTATTGAAATCATTACCCAACTGCTCGAGGATGATGTGACCCCCCGTCGCAGCTAGGCTGGTGGTCCCGCTGATCACTAGGCTACTGAGAGGGGTTTGCGTGATGTTGGCCGTGGCCGTGGCGGTCAGGCTTCCCGCAGCAATATTTTCCAGCACCAAATTACCACTCGCCTGATTAATCGACAAACTGCCGGTTTTATTGATGACACCGCCAGTTTGCGTGAAGCTGTTGGTTACCGAGACATCGCCAGACCCACCCAGGGTGCCGCCGGTCAGGCTCATAGTCTGCACACTTGTGGCAGCGTTAAGATTCATCGTCCCATTTTGAACAGTGGCAGTCCCGGTTCCGCTCACCGGTACATTCACCGTCATGACGCCACCGTTCACCAGCAGCTCGCCGCCATTGGTGACCCCGCTGGAGGGACCGAGGCTCATCGTTCCGGCCGTGGCCTGCAGCAGGCCGGTATTCGACAGACTGTTCCCGTTGACAGTAAACGTTTGGCCTAGCGTATCAGACCAAATCGTGCCAAGGTTGTTAAGGGTGGCAGCATACGATGCCCAGTCCCCCCGAATGGCACCATAACCCCGTACAGTTAAACCCTGGCCAAATGTCAACCCGCCAGCAGCGTTGTATGCCGCGTAGATCGAACCACCGGCATTGGCGATGGTAGCTATGGGTGTGCTAGATCCGCCAGTAGCAATGCTGGCTCCGGCCTCAAATAACCACGTGCTGTTACCCTTGCTGACCGTCACGCCGTTACCCAGTGTGGTGACGCCGCTGAACGCCAATGTACCAACTTGGGTAAGACTAGTATTGATATTGACCCCCGACAGGGTCTTGCCCAACTGGGTCTCCAGTGTGCCTGTGCCATCACCGTTGATAGCACCTGAAATAGTCCGTGTCGAAAAACCCGAAAAGCGAAGTGTTCCGTAGTTGTTCAAGTTATAGGTGGCGGTATCTGTGCCGCCAGACTGGATGTCTAACAAGCCGCCATTGAAGTTGACCGAACCAACAGCAAAGCTGCCCGATGCATTGGCCACCAGTTGCGTACTTGGCTCGAAAGACAGCACGCCCAGACTGGCTACCGCATTGTTCAGATTGAAGGCGCCGGTTGGGCTCATGCGCACACGCCCACCGTTGCTGGTGGCTGTGAAGGCACCACCATTCAGGCTTGCTGAGGCGGTGCCCAGCACCGTGCCGCCATAGCCGCTGTTGTCGCTGTCGGGATTCATCACCAGATTCAGCTTGTTGCTAGTGCTGGAGATATTGGCATTTAATTTGACGTCGTTGTGGGCGGTAAGGGTCAGCGTGGCGTCGACACCCGAGATTTTGGTGATCGGACTGGCGACAGTGATGTCGCCCGCTTCGCCACCACCCGAGCCGGTACTGATGATCACGCTGGTGCCCGCATTCAGCGCACTGCTGATCGTGCTAGCGCTGATGAGAGAACTAGCAGTGAAGGATGTGAATGTCTTAGGGGTGCCGATACCACTCAATAATCCGGTGCCAGTTGGGCCAATCGTGATGTCATACGGATCCAGCAACCATGTCCCCCCCGTGCCCAGCGGCGCCGAGGCATCGGCGGCCTGGTTCACGTCCAGCAGGCGTTTGCCTGATGTCTCAATAAAGCCGCCGTCGCCGCCTTGCGGCCCGCCGCGGGCGCTGACGCTGCCGTGCACGCGGGTGGTGTCGTCGGCCCAGACGATGACGGTGCCGCCGTCGCCCTGGGCTGTGGCGTCGGCGCGCAGCTGGGCGCCCATCTCTACGGTGGTGGTTTGGGCGTTGCTCAGGCGGGCATCCTTGCCCTGGTAGCCGCCGCCCACCAGCAGTTCGCCGCCACCAGCGGCGCCACTGGCATCGAGCACGGCGCTGGTGCGCAACTGCACCTCGGGCGCGGTGGCCTGAATGGTGCCGCCACGCTGGTTCAGGGCCTGGGCGCTCACTTGGCCAGCCACGTCAATCTGACGGCTGGCCTTGAGCACCACTTTGCCGCCCTCCACCGTGACCGCGTCGGCCCGGATCTGGCCACTGTGCTTAAGGGTGCCAGCAAAAATACCCACCGCATTGCCGCTGAGCTTACCCAAATTCAGCGCCTGGTCAGTCGGGGCTTGCAACTGGAAGCTGATGCCCTCCAGCCCACGCCCGGTGACCTCAACTTGCTGCCCGGCCGCCAGCAGGGTGCTGCCATTGGGCGCCTGAATCAACGCGTCTTGACCCACATCAAGGCTGGAGCCGATCAACACCGCGTCGCCGCTGCGGGCCAGGATGCGGCCCTGCACCGAAACGCCGGCGGTGGACACTGTGGCGTCGCCAAAACGCAGCCGCCCCGCCAGGGCGTCGGCATCCGTCATGCGCAGGGCCGAGGCGGTAAAACCGGCGGTATCCACCAAGGCACCGGCGCCCACGGCAATACCGGCCTGGTTGACAAGCACCAGGTGGCCGTTGCTGGACAGGGTGCCAAACAGCTGCGACGGTACGTTGGTGACCACACGGTTGATGACCATGCTGGCCGCGCTGGGCTGCTGAAAATGGGTGGTGTTGCCCGCAGGCACTGAAAAACTTTGCCAGTTGATGGCCGAATGCTGCAAGCCCACGCCGTTTTGGGTGGTGACGGTGAGCTTGTTGCCTTGGGTGGCCAGGTTGGCACTGCCCACAATGGCCGCGGCCCCGGTGGGGTTGGCCTGTACCAGGGGTGCGGTCACGCCCCAAACCAGGGCAATACTCAAAGCCAGTGTCCCGATTCGGGCAACTACATCTTGCGGCGTCGGCAAGGGCTGCGAGTGGCCGCCGCCGGGTGCGCTGCCGCCACCCTGGCTGGGGGCAATTTCTGCCACAGCCACCATGGCGCCCAGCGACTGGTTCCAGATGGTGCGGTAAACGTGGTTTAACGAGGCCCGACTGCCCAAGATGCGCCCTTACAAAGTGTCTTGTCTATTGCGGAATCAAAACATTTTGAGTTTATTTACTGCAATGCTACCGCAAATCGTAAACATGTTTGACAAACCGCAAGCGGAAATGTTGCAGCTGAACCAGCGTGCTTTTTTGCGGTTTGGCGTAGCGCGACCGCTCAACTATTGACATAGAGAAGGGCAATGGTTTGACGCAAGTCCTGCTGTGTGACAGCATCAATGCGACCGATGGACCGTGCCAGCCTGGATTTGCTGATGGTCCGGATTTGGTACCCACCGATCACATCAACCGGTCCAACCCATCCGCTGACAGCCCCTCCAAATCGCTCCAATCTTCCGATTGGGCCGCCTGTCCCTGTGCCATTTCTGAAAAGGTTTTTTCAAGCGACAGCTTGCCCGTTTCTGTAGCAGGCAACCAAGCTTGCAATGCCGCCCGAATATAGCCCTTGGCGTCCGTGTCGCCACGTTGCCGGCAGCTGTGCGCCAGGGCGGTGGCGTTGGTGCGTAGGGTCGGGTTGGTCAGCAGGGCATTGATTTCTTTGGCGTAGCCGGGCTGGTCTTGGTAGGCCAGCAGGGCGCTGCCCTGCGCCACCAGGCGACGGGCCAGCAGCAATTGCTCTTGGTGCCGCGGAATCAGCAGTTGCGGCAAGCCGGCCAACATCAGCGTGCAGGCGGTACTGTGGTTGGCGTGGCAGATGGCCCAGTGGGCTTGCGTGGCCACGGTACGCAAGTCGACCAACTGGTCAAGAAACTGCAGGCGCTCGCTGTTGTAGGCCTGGCGCAGTTTGGGCGGCAAGTCGTTTACCCACAGCAGGGCGCAGACGCCGCTGGCCCGCAAATCACGCAACAGTGCTTCGAGCGAGGGCATGTTTTGCAGGTAAGCAAACACCTTGGGACCGCTCACAGCAGGCCACACTGCTGCCGGATGCACAGCCAGGGCTTGGTTACCGAGGTAGCGTTGGCCGGGCCGCACACCAAAATGGTCCAACTCAGGCCAGGTCAGAAACAAACGCTCGTCCAGCTGGCGGTACAGGTCGGCCAAGGAGGCCACCGGCGCCAGCGCTAGCTTGGCCCGCGCTTGGTTGATCATGCCCACCACCTGGGACTCGTCAGCTGCCAGACGGGTCAGCACCTCAGGGGTAAGCGCTGTGGTGCTAAACGGCGCAAAGGGGGCGCCCGGCCCTGGCGTCGGCGGGTTGTAAAAACCGCTGCCCACCGCCACTTTTTTGAACGATCGCCCGTGGCTTGCCACCAGCGC
>CAJAXU010000546.1 GCA_903948045.1 uncultured beta proteobacterium
CGCGATCGGCTGGTGCCCGCTCTACACGCTGTTTGGCTGGAACTCCTGCCCGACCAGTCAAACCAAGGCCTGATCAGCCCTTGCTGGCCACCAGCCCGGTCCAAAGCTGGTCCAGCTTGTCGAAGCCCCAGGTTTCGGGCAGTTCGCGTCCCAGGATCAGGGCGTGCGGCGGGCGATCGCCGTTGCAGTGACAATCGCACTCGCCATAGATCGCTGTTTGCCTCGCATGCACCTCCCTAGATTCAAAAAATTCCGTCCCGGTATCCTGTCGTGGTTGTTCGCGCTGGTACTGCTAACGGGCTTGCCGCTGGTGGGCTATCTGATCTACACGGTGCGGTCCTTGGGTGAGCAACACCAGGACTTTGTGCTGGCCAACATGGAGCGGCGCAGTGAGTCCCTGAGCGGCGAGGTCAGCCAGCTGGTGGGGCGTTCCGTGGGTGTACTCAGCGCGCTGGCCAACTCGGATGAAGTGGCCCAGGGCGACCTGCGTAGCCTGTATGACTACGCGCAGCGCATCATCCTGACCAACGAGGCATTCCGTGCCATCACTCTTGTCGATGCACAGGACCGCATGGCTTTTTTTACGCTGCTGCCGTTCGGCGGCGACATGCCAGTGCCCGGGCAGTTGGACGTGCATCACCAGGTACTGCAAACGGGCAAGCCCCAGACGCTTGGCGTGTTCCCCTCGCCCGTTGCGGCACGGGTGGTCACTGCGGTCGCCGTGCCCGTGTTCAAGGGCGGGCAGGTTGCCTTTAGCCTGCGCATGATCATCCTGCCGGAGCATTTAAGTCGCCTGCTGATTGCGCAGCGTCTTCCCGCTGATTGGATTGCCGTGCTGTCCGATGCGCAGGGCCGCACCCTGGCGCGTTCAAAGGACCCCCGGGAGTACGTGGGCAAGCCCGCAGGGCCCGAACTGGCCGCGGCTATTCAGAGGGGCGGTGTCCAGCATTTCTCTGCCACCACGCGTGATGGCATTCTGGTGCGCGCTGTGGTGCGGCCGGTTGAGGGAACCAGCTGGTTTATGACGCTGGGTGTGCCAGAGGCCAGCCTGTACACACCGGTCAACCGTTCCTTGAATCAGGCCTACGCGGCCGGCTTTCTGGCACTGGCGGTGTCTCTCGTGCTGGCGTATCTTTTTTCTCGCTGGCTGGCCCGAGAAGCCCGATGGGTGGTGGAGTCGGCGCTCGGTGTTCGCAACGGTAATCTGCCTGCGCCGATGACGCACCGCGTCGGAGAGTTTGCCCGCCTGAGGAGCTGGATGGAGGACATACATCTGGCCCGCGAAGACTCTGAGCAGGCGCTGCAGCTTGCCCGTCAGGACCCGCTCACTGGCCTGGCCGGCCGCGCGCGGTTTGAGCAGGCGGTAGCGCGCATGGGGGCACGACTGACGCAAACCGGCCATGGCAGCCTGGCACTGTTTTTTGTGGATATTGATAATTTCAAGCAGGTCAACGACACCCAGGGACATGACACGGGCGATCAGGTCCTGGTGCAGGTTGCTGAGGCGATGCGTCATGTAACCCGTGACGGTGATCTGCTCGCCCGCCTGGGTGGTGATGAATTCTGCCTGTGCATCACCGGCGAGGAGGGTTTGGAGGCCCGCTCCCGTGCCCTGGCAGAGGCGCTTCTGGTGAGCATCGCCCAAATTGGTCACGGCATTGGCTGCAGTATCGGCGTTGCACTGTGCAAGCCCCCGTTTCCAGGCCTGGCGCCCCTGCTGCGCGAGGCTGACCAGGCCATGTACGTGGCCAAGCGTCAGGGCAAGAACCGTTATATTGTGGCCACCGTGAGCACCGCAGCGGCTCAAGCATCGTGACACTCACCACTCAATTAAAAAGGAACTGATATGTCCACTTCACCCAAAGTCGCTATCGTCACGGGCGCCGGCTCCGGCGTCGGCAAAGCCGCCGCGCTGGCGCTGCTGGGCGCGGGCTACCGCGTGGTGCTGGCCGGCCGCCGGCTTGAGCCGCTGCAGCAGGTGCTGGCCGAATCCGCCGCACCGGCCAACGGCCTGGCTGTGTCGACCGACGTGGCCGACGAGGCATCCGTGGCGCAGCTGTTTGCCACTACCGTGGCCACTTATGGCCGGCTGGACGTGCTGTTCAACAACGCCGGCGTCAGCGCCCCCGGCATCCCGCTTGAAGACCTGACCATTGAGCAATGGAAAAACGTGGTCGACATCAACCTGACCGGCATGTTTTTGTGCATCCGGCAGGCGTTCCGGGTCATGAAGGCGCAAACCCCCATGGGCGGGCGCATCATCAACAATGGATCGATCTCGGCCACCACACCCCGCCCCAACTCGATTGCCTACACCTCTACCAAACACGGTGTCAGCGGCCTAACCAAGACCGCCTCGCTCGACGGGCGCAAGTACAACATCGCGGTCGGCCAGATCGACATCGGTAACGCCGCCACCGAGATGGCCGCACGCATGGCCACCGGCATCCTGCAGGCCAATGGGCAAGTCGCCATCGAGCCGCTGATGGATGTGTCGGTGGTGGGTCAATCGGTGCTGTACATGGCCAGCCTGCCGCTGGAGGCCAATGTGATGTTCCACACCGTGATGGCCACAAAAATGCCGTTTGCTGGCCGGGGCTGAGTTCAGCCCGCTTTCTCGGGCGTTACGGTCCTACCGCCGACTTCGCCCATGGTCTGTGACATCCACTGGCTGCGCCGTTGTATGCGTCTTGAGCCAGTCCTTCAGCGCTGCATCCACCCGTGTTTGCCAGCCATCGCCTGTGGCACGAAAGGCTTGCAACACGTCATTTGAAAGGCGGATGGTCGTCGACACCTTTGTTGGCGACTTTTGTGGGCCGCGCGCACGCATGCCCAGGGATTTTTGCAGCGCCAGCGGTAGCACCTCGCCGGCGGGTTTAAACGTGCGCATATCTGCTGCCGTCAATTCGCGAACTTCGCCGTCGTTATCAATGAGAGGGATGCGTTTGTTCATAGTGTTTAACTTCACGTGTGTTGGCCTTGCGAAAACTGATGACCCGAATGCCGACTTCAATCGGCGTAAAGCACAAAACATGCAACCGGGCATCCAAGAAACCCACCGCTACATATCGCACTTCGGGGTAGGGCTTACGCGAATCACGCTTGATGATTGCACTGTCAAAATCGAAATCAGACGCTCGTTCCAACGACAGACCGCGCTCACGGATGTTGGTGTCATTTTTGTTAACGTCGAACTCAATATGCATCAGTCAAATTGTAGTAACACTTCTGAGTCCGACCAAATCATTTTGTTACTACATTTTTTCAGGTGTCTTTACCTTTGGCTGCACTTGCTGTTCAAAGAGCAAGCCCATAAAGCCCGCTGGGCGTTACGGTCCTACCGCCCACTTCGCCCATGGTCTGTGCCATCCACCGGCGTGATCCAAGAAACGTCTCAGGCCTCTGCCCGGTAAGCGCTGTCCAGGGTGATGCTGCCCACCACCCGTGACACGCAGACACAAATGCGTTGGTTTTGCTGGTGCTCGTGGTCGCTCAAGAAAACATCGCGGTGGTCGATCACGCCGTCCAGCGCCAGCACATCCAGCGCGCACAGGCCACATTCGCCACGCCGGCAGTTGGACAGGGCGCTGACCCCGGCCAACTCCAGGGCCTCAAGCAGGCTCTCGTCGGCGGCGACAGTGATGTCAATGCCCTGGCGTGGCACCTTCAGGCCAAAAGGCTGTGGCGCTAACTGACCGCTGTTGCCAAAGGTCTCAAAGCGCAGGTCGTGGGCCGGTCGGCCGGCGTTAGCCCAGGCCTGGCGCGCCGCATCCAGCATCGGCGCGGGGCCGCAGACGTAGAGTTGGCCGCCGAGGGGGAGGGCGGCAATTTCGCCGGCAAAATCAATGCGTTCACCGCGCTCATCCACCACCTGCGTCAGTCGTTCGCCCAGCGCGGTAAGCAGCACGTCGCCATAGGCCAACTCGCTCACGGTGCGGGCGCCTTGCACCAGCCGCACCGGGGCGCCGCGTTCGGCCAGAGTTTGCGCCATCAGCACCAGTGGGGTGATGCCGATGCCCCCGGCCAGCAGCAGGTAGCCCGGTGCTGTCAGGCTGAGCGGGAAAAAATTGCGCGGTGCACTGATGCGCAGGCGCTCACCCGGCGCGAGCCGCCACATCGCCAGCGAGCCGCCGCGCCCCAGTGGCAGTTGCTTGACGGCAATCCGGTACAGGCCATCATCGGGCTGCCCAATCAGCGAGTAAGAGCGGGTTTGCGGCTGGCCGTTCACAAGCACTTCAACCTGCAAATGGCTGCCTGCGGCGTAGGGCACGCTGGGGGTAACCGGTGCCAAGGTGAACTCGCGCACGCTCGGGGTGAGGTCACGGGTGGCGTGGACGGCGGCCTCGGTCCAGAAGGTGACGCTGGACATCAGCGCTGCTTTCTGATCAGTCGCACCCCTGGCAGCTGGTCCAGCCGCGGGCTTTGCACTGCCTCGCGCAGGTTGCGCTGGGCCAGCCGCGAGTGCTCGCGCATGATGGCTTCGGCGCGGGAGCCTTCGCGCTGTGTGATCGCGTCCAGCACCTGGCGGTGTTGGTCTTGCGCCACCACCAGCATGTCACGCGCGCTGCTGGAGTTGGCCTGCGCCAGCACAAAGCCAGAGGGCGAGGCAAAGGGCAGGTTCATCACGTGTTCCAACTGGCGTGCAATCACCGCGCTGCCCGACATTTCGGACAGCAGGGCGTGAAATTGCTCGTTCAGTGCCACGTAGCTGGAAAACGCCTGGTCGTCCAGCGTGGGTGCTTGCAGAAATTGGTCAATCGCGACCAGACAGGCCCGCGCTTCGGCCAGTACCACGGGGGCGGCGCCACGCTCCGCCGCCAGTCGGGCCGACAGGCCCTCCAACGTGCCGCGCAGCTCGATCGCCTCGGACACATCGCGCTCGCTGAAAGTCTTGATGGCGTAGCCGCCGGATGGCAGTGCCTCCAGCAGGCCCTCTTGTTCAAGCCGCATCAGCGCCGCGCGCACTGGCGTGCGCGAGGCACCCAAGCGTTGCACCACCGCCAGTTCAGTGATACGGCTGCCACCGGCCAGCTCGCCGGACAGGATCAGTTCACGCAGCTGCAGCAGCGCCCGCACCTGCACGCTGTCTGAGCTGGTTTGCAGGGGTGCTCCGGCCGCCAGCCCTTTGCCAGCTTCATTGTTTGCTATTGATTGCGTAGCAGTTGTCATGCTGTCAGACCTTAGGTTAGGGCGCGAATCGGCACCACGCTGCGGGCGGGCTACTCCAGTGCCACCAAGCGATCGATCAGCCGTCGCGCCCAGACCGCGCCTGCGTCGATGTTGAGGTTGTAGAAGTCGCGTTCGGGCCGCTCATCCATGGCGCGTTGCTGCGCCTCCAAGATCAGCTCGTCTTCGCGGAAGATCTTGGCCACGCCTTCGCGCACCTGGTGCGTCAGGCGCTGCTCGCCCAGACGGTAATTGCGCGCAAAGGCCCAAAAATAGTGGCAGCTGCCGTCGGTCTCGGGCGTGATGGTGTTGAGCACCATGCCGTTCACACCCCGGCTGCGGTCGCTCTGGCGGGCATCGCCAGTATTGCCGCCGGGCGGGATGGCGCCCGTGCCGGCCTCGGCCACGCCGACATCGATGTTGACGGTGCAGGGCGCCTCAAAACGGATGATTTGCCAGCGGTCAACCGGGCCCTGGTAGCCGTGCGCCTGACGGATCTGCCCGGCCCAGAAGGGCGGCGCGTCAATGTTGGACATCCAGCGCGTGACGGTGGCGCTGCGGTCGCCATGGGTGGCCACAAAAGGCGCCTCGGCCACGGCCTGCTGGCCAATGCTGGAGCCGTGGACAAAGGTCTCATGCGTCAGGTCCATCAGGTTGTCGATGACCAGCCGGTAGTCGCACTGCACCGTGATCAGCTTGCCGTCGCCGGCCCAGGCCGGGTCGTCGTTCCAGTGCATGTCTGGCACCAGGGCCGGGTCGGCCAGGGCCGGGTCACCGGGCCAGATCCAGACAAAACGGTGTTTCTCCACCACCGGGTAGCTGCGCACGCAGGCCGTGGGGTTGATCGTCTCCTGGCTGGGCATGTGGGTGCAGCGCCCCTCGGCGTTGTAAACCAGGCCGTGGTAGCCGCAGGTGACTTGGTCACCCTGCAGGCGGCCCATAGAGAGCGGCAGCAGCCGGTGCCAGCAGGCGTCTTCCAGCACGGCCACGCTGCCATCGGTTTTGCGAAACAGCACCACCTTTTGCTTGCAAATGGTGCGTGCCAGCAGCTGCTGGACCACCTCCACATCGTAGGCGGCGGCGTACCAGGCATTCAAGGGGAAGACAGATTTGTTACTCATAATGAATACGAATTGTATACATTGATGGAAAAAATTCTTTAAAGTGGCATGTAATTCAGCCCAAAGCGTTCTGGCTGTATCCCTTAAGATGCTTCCTGAACGCAACCCTGCCCGACCCACAGCACCACCGGAGACCTCATGACCCCCACCCTTCCCGCCCACTATGACCACGTGGGCAGCTTTCTGCGCCCGCTGGCCCTGCTCGAAGCCCGCGAGCAACACGCCAAAGGCCAGATCACCGCCGCCGCCTTGCGGCTGGTGGAAGACCGCGCCATCAGCGACATTGTCAAGTTCCAGCAGGATGTGGGCCTGAAAAGCATCACCGACGGCGAGTTTCGCCGCACTTATTTCCACATTGACTTTCTGGAGCAACTCGGCGGCGTCAAGACTGACATCCCGATGACCATCCAGAAGCCCGACGGCACGCTGGAACTGGCCCCGCCGGTGATGCGGGTGGTCGACAAAGTGCGCCACGTCAAGGACATCCAGTTGGCTGACTTCCAGTACCTGAAAAGCCAGGTGGCGGCCGGTCTGACGCCGAAAGTGACGATTCCCTCGCCCACCATGTTGCACTTTCGCGGTGGCCGCGCCGGCATCAGCCGCGAGCACTACCCCGAACTTGACCCGGATTTTTACGATGATGTGGCCAAGGCCTACGGTGACGAGTTGCGCAGTCTGGCGGCCGCCGGTTGCACCTATGTGCAGCTCGACGACACCAACCTAGCCTACCTGTGCGACGAAAAAATGCGTGAAGCCGCACGCCAGCGTGGCGACGACCCGAATGAGCTGCCGCACCGCTACGCCGCCTTCATCAACAAGGTGGTGGCGCAAAAGCCGGCCGGCATGCTGCTGGCCATGCACCTGTGCCGTGGCAACTTCAAGAGCACGCACGCGGCCAGCGGCAACTACGAGCCAGTGGCCGAGGCGCTGCTCAGCGAGATGAACCTGGACGCCTACTTCATGGAGTACGACGACGACCGCAGCGGCGACTTCAAACCGCTGCGCTTCCTGCCCAAGGGCAAGACGGTGGTGCTCGGCCTGGTGACCACCAAGTTCGACCAAATGGAAAGCAAGGACGACCTCAAGCGCCGTATTGACGAGGCTGCCCGCTACGCGCCGCTGGAGCAGTTGGCCTTGTCACCGCAGTGCGGCTTTTCCAGCACCGTGCATGGCAACAACATTGCGGTGGAAGCCCAGCGCAACAAGCTGCGCCTGGTGATTGAGACGGCGCGCGAAGTCTGGGGCGACTGAGCCGGCCTTAGCCCAGGTACTGGGCTAACTTGAACAGTATGTCAGTGCTCAGTACCTGCAGCGCCTGCCAGGTGTCACTGCGCACCAGCACCTCTAAGTCGCCCAGTGCATTCAGCCGGACCGGGACCGGCAGCGGCTGCTCGGCCGTGGCCTGCAGCAGGATGTCCATGTCCTGCAGGTAATCGTAAGCCTGCGAGTCGCCTGGAGCGCGGGGGGTTGGGTCCAGGTGGCGACTGGTTTTTTCGTTGAACACCCAGTAATGGGGTATGAACACCGTGCCCAGATGCTTCATGTTCTCGCCAGCCAGCCAGCCCGAGCGCAGCGTGTAGCGCTGGCTGTTGGCCAGGCACACCGCCATCGAATTGTCGAAACAGCGGTTGGCGTGCGCCGACAGCCGAGCCTGCGCCGTTACCAGCACCTGCTTGCAGCTGGGGCGCAGCCGCAAGAATGTTTGAATAGCCTGAGTCATAACTCCAACGATGGCGCCGTGTTGTTCCGGCGCTCAGTCGTTTTATCGGCCAACGGCCGGCAAACTTGAGGGGGGCTGGCGCATCAGCGTGCTCTTGCCAAACAGCGAGGCGATCAGGTCGACCGCCAGTTCGGCAGTGCGGTTGCGCACATCAAACGCTGGGTTGAGCTCCATCACATCCAGCGAGGCCAGGCGGCCGGTGTCGGCAATCATCTCCATGCACAGCTGGGCTTCTCGGTAGCTCGGGCCGCCACGCACCGTGGTGGCGACGCCGGGGGCGATGTCGGGGTCCAGAAAATCGACGTCAAAGCTCACATGCAGGTGGGTGTCATGGTCCAGCCCGGCCAGCACCTGGGTCATGGCGGCGCGCATGCCCTGCTCGTCGATGAACCGCATGTCAAACACCTCCAGCCCGATCTGCTGCACCAGCCGTTTTTCGCCCTCGTCCACACTGCGGATGCCGATCTGGCGCACCCAGGCCGGGTCAATGGCCGGTATTTGCCCGGCCAAGCCGGTCAGGCCATCGGGCCCGTGGCCGCACAGGCAGGCCACCGGCATGCCGTGCAGGTTGCCGCTCGGGGTCAGGGCCTGGGTGTTGAAGTCGGCATGGGCATCGAGCCAGAGCACGCGCAGCCGCTTGCCCGTGTTGCGGCAGTGGCGCGCCACTGCGCTGATCGAGCCGATGGCTAGGCAGTGGTCGCCGCCCAGAAGCAGCGGCAGATGGCCATCTTGCAGTGCTGCCAGGACGGCGTCGTGCACCGTTTGGTTCCAGGCCGTCACCTCGGCCAAGTGGCGGTAGCCGTCCACCGCCGGCTGCCAGGGGTTGGCCGGGCCGCTCAGGTTGCCCTGGTCGTGCACCTGCAGGCCCAGCGCCGTCAGTACCGGCGCCAGTTGCGCCACCCGCAGCGCCTCCGGCCCCATGCTGGCGCCGCGGCTGCCGGCGCCGATGTCGGTCGGCGCGCCGATCAGGCGGACAGGGCGGCGCATGGCGGCCGCCTCAGACCGCGCGTTGCAGCTGGAACACCGGCCGCCGCGCTCCCACGGTCAGGCCACGTGCGTTGACCAGCGTCAGCGCCCGCCATGACGCCAGCTCGGCCCGCTGCGTATCGTTCAGCCAGCCCAGCTGGTCCATCACCTCGACGCTGGCGGCAAACAGTGCGGGTTTGTTGCCGTCAATCACCTTGATGGCAAAGGCCTCGCCCCGGCTGGTGCTGCCCACCACCTGCACGCCGTCGGCGCCCACCTTGCTGACCCAGTCGCCGCGCCCGGCGCGCATGAAGGCCAGGTCGTTGCGGCCAGTGCCCGAGACCAGCTCGGGGTGCGCTGTCATGGCCGCGCTCAGGGCGGCAAAGCTGTCGCCAAACTCGGCATCTTGTGCACCACTGGCCAGCCGGGCGTAGCCATAGGCCAGTTTGGCCAGGGGCAGCGCGTAGTTGGGCGCAGAGCAGCCGTCCAGCCCCATCTTGAAGTCGTTGGCATCCATGCCCACAGCGCGCGCCACATCCCGCCGGATCGCCTGCTGCAGCGGGTGGCCTGGGTCGATGTAGTCGTCCAGGCTCAGGCCGTGTTGCACGCAGTAGGCCAAAAAACCGGCGTGTTTGCCGCTGCAGTTGTTGTGCCGTTCGTCAAACTGCAGCCCGGCCGGCGGGGCCTGATCCAGCAGTGTGAACAGCCCCGGCACGTGGCAGCCGCAGCGCAGCGCCTTGTAGGTGAGGCCGGCCTGCGCCAGCATGGTGTCGGTCTGCGCCACGTGCATGTCTTCGCCGTTGTGGCTGGCGCACAGCATGGCCACTTGCTGCGGGCCAAAGCCGAACTGCGTGGCAC
>CAJAXU010000547.1 GCA_903948045.1 uncultured beta proteobacterium
CCACCTGCGCCGAGGTGTCCGCCTCAGACAAGACGCGCCCGGCCATAAATTTGCCGGTTTCTTCAAACAATAAGTACATGGCTCGGATTGTCCCCGCAAATGGCGTTGGCGCGCTGACCGTCCCCCCCCACCACCAGGCGCATCGTCATCCCCGCCACCCACCCCGTCATCCCCGGCACCGACCGGGGATCCATGCCTTTCAAGCAATCAGCACCAGTTGGGTGGTCAATCGCTGATCAAAGGTGGCCAGTTCCAGGCGCTGCGCCACTTGCGCCGCTGGCCTGGTTTTCCAACCAAGCCATTGCCCGGGCGTGCATGGTGTGGCCAGCATCAAACAGCGCAATCAGCACATTGGCGTCCAGCAAAGCGCGCATCAGACGCCCTCTGCGTCGCGCAGCGCGTCAATCTGGGCGTTGGCGATCAACACACCTTGCGGCGCAAAAGGCTGGAAGCCCGCCACTGCACGTGCCTCGTCGCCATCGGCTTGCCCAGCGCGCTGAGTACCCGATATCGCCTCCCTCAGCAACCGAGAAATGAGCTGTCCCGCCGGCAGGTGCTGCCGGCTGGCCAGCTCCTTGGCGGCGGCCAGCACGTCGTCTTCAATATTGAGTGTGGTTCTCATAGGAGTACCTCTTGATTTGAATGCGCTATGAGGGTATCGCATCAATGTACGCAAAAAAAAGCCCCGCGGCCTGGTGGGGCGCGGGGCTTGAGTGGTCAGGCCGTGAGGGCCTGAGCGGGGAAGAGGCTATCGGCGAACGAATTTGGCCGTGCCACTTTCGTTGCGGTTATTCGAGTAACTTGCGGTACCGGTGCCGGTGAGGAAGTCCAGTTTACCTGTCACATCCGAGATGTAACCATTGGTACCTGTGACTTTCCAAACAAACGCTCCGGTTGCCGCATTGAACGAAGTGATCGTTATGACGTCACTAGAATCATAGTTGTCGGTCACCTGTCCTGTGGCGTTGAAGGTAAAGGTCGATCCAAGTTTGGTTGGCTCACTGTCCGGATAAGCATCCCATGTGCCCTGGTACGACGCGGCAGTCAGCGCCAGCGGCGTGTCAACATTCACCGCCGGCAAGCCCAGCTTGGACAACAGGGCCGCCGATGCCACGGTGTTCAGCCGGGCGCTGATGTACGTGGCCGGGCGGTTCTGGTAACCGTAATACACCTTGCCGCCGCGCTCGACAAACACCCTTGTGTAGGCCAAGGCAGTGGCCAAAGCCGGCAGGCCAGTGAAGCTAAGGGTGCGGGCGTCGCCCACGGTCTTGATGCTGTAGCTGCCGGTACCGATCACATCGCAGTTCCGCGTGGAGCCGTTGTAGCGCTCTTTGCAACTGTAAAACGTGGCGGCGCCATTCGCGCCAAGGCCGGCCCGCAGCCGAGTATTGGTGGTGTAGTAGGCGGTGGCAGTCGAATCGGTGTAGTTGGCAAGTGCAGTGCCGATGTTGCCTAGGCTGATGGTGGTGTTACCCCAGCCTTCATTGCGATCACCACTGTTGAGAGAGTCGCCACTGCCGTTGGCGAATGTCCGCTTGGTACCGGTGCACTTGTCTAAGCCATTGTATTTTGCGATCACTTCCTCCAGAGTAACAGCAATTTTTTCAGTGTAGGTGTTGGCGCAGGGTACAGACGTCTCAACCGCCACACGATTGTCTGAGCCGGGTTGGTAAGTGACCGCCGACTGTTCAAGGCTGGTTCTGTAACTGATCTTCGAATTCGAATTGGCTTCGAAGGTCGTGTCACCCAACAGGGTGCCCAAAGCAGTCTTGCTGCCATCGGGGTTGGTGACATTACCTAGGTAGGTTTCGTAGCCGGCTTTGGCTGCGTCGTTCAAAACATCGACAATTTTCTTGCCGGAGATGTCAAAAGTGGCCTGGCTGTTACTGCCGGTTGCCAGGTTGTCGCAATAGTTGTAGTCACTTTTTCCCTTGGCATCGCGAACCGTGCTGATACCTTCAGTGTTGAGCGCGCAGGCCACCCACGCTGTCCCGCTCCAGTGCAAGTCGGCCTGGCGGGTCGGGTTGCTGCCCGTGTTCCACGCGGCCACCACGCCATTCACGCTTTTGTAGCGGTTGTCCACGTAACGCACATAGCCCTTGCTGTCGGGCGTGTTTTGCAAGAGCGTGCTCGTGTGGAAGCGCACAGAATAATTGCTCGTGTCTGAGAAACTGAGCAAACTTAGGCTAAAAGTGGCCGTAGGCGTCGCAGCCACCACCGGCGCGCTTGACTCCTGCTGCCTTTTGACGGCAACGTTGGTGGCGATACCGGTTGAAGTCAGGCCTTTGTTTTCCGTGACGACCACTTCGGTCATTTTTGCTTTCAGTGCATCGTCCTTGTCCTTTTGGGCTTTTTCCACGGCGGCTTTTTTGGCGGTGGCATCGATCACGGCTTTGGCGTCCGTCAGCGCTTTCTCAAGCGCGGCAATCTGCGTTTGGTTTTCGGCCAGTTTGGTGACCAGAGCCGGCAACATCTCCATCAGCCTGGCTTGGATGGCTTTGTCCAAGTCTGCTTTCCTAATGGTTCCGCCATCTGCGTCTTTGGTGCCCTCGGCACTTTTGACGGCTTCAGACTGCTGCTGGGTCGTTACCACCACCATGCGCGCGATGTTGGCGGCGACTTTGTGGTCGTCCGTGCTGCCTTTGCTGAAGTCTTCAAACAGGTTGACATTGATACCGGTCTGGGCCTGGACCTGCTCTGCCGCAGCAGCACTGGTCGAACCGGTGCTGGCAACAACGTTTTGCACCAGGGTGGTCAACGGGGTGATCACCGCTGACTGGTCTTTCGGCGCCTTCATGGTGAAGGCAGTGGGTACTTTGCCGGTGTCTGCGTCAATCGCATCGGTCCCGACCACGGCGATCACGGGATATTGGCCTTTGTCTGCCGCGTCAACCTTGAGCGTGACCTTGCCCTCTGCGTCGGTCGAACCCGTGGGTTCGCCGGCGTCGCATACGCCATTGTCGTTTTTGTCCAGGCAAACCTGGGCATTCTGGATCGGTCCGTCGATCACCGTGATGGGCACATCCACGGTCGCCGCGATCACGGGCGCCACGGGATTGCCGCTGTCAACAGCACTAGAGCCTCCGCCACCGCAGCCATACAGGCCCAATGCGCCAACGCTGGCCATGCCCAGCACCAGCCGTTTCAATTTGATGTTCATGCCTACCCCTAAGTGAATTGATGGATAAAAGAATGCAGGCAGCCCCAAGAGGCTGGTGGCGATTGCGATCGCTTCTAATTTTTTTGATCTGCGTCACGAGTGTGCATGCTCTATATCGTCTTGAACATCCCATATTCATGGGATGCCTAGCCCCTAGTCGACCCCGCCGCTTGGCGCTATGCTCAGATAAGAAGTAAAGGGGAGACCATGTGGAGAGTATTGGTGGTGGAGGATGATGCTGGCATGCGTGAATTTTTTGCCGGCAGCGTGGCGCGGTGTGCAGATTTGACGCTGGTGGCCAGTGTGGGCACAGTGGCCGAGGCCCGAGCTTGGCTGGACGACTCCGCCAACATGGTGGATGTGCTGCTGACCGACCTGGGCCTGCCGGACGGCTCTGGCCTAGAGGTGATTCGCCATTGCGTCAGTCTGCACCCGCGTTGTGAGCCCTTGGTGATCTCGATGTTTGGCGACGAGGACAACGTGCTGGCCAGCATCGAGGCTGGCGCTTTGGGCTATATCCACAAGGACGCTACGCCTGACGACATCGCCCAGACCATTTTGGACATGCGCGCTGGCGCATCACCCATTTCGCCGATGATCGCCCGCCGGGTGCTGTCGAAGTACCGTGCCGATCAGGTCAATGCGGCCAATGCCGCGTCCATCGGGGCAGAGGTGGCCGCCGATTCCGCTGGGCCGGCGCCTGATGCGGCTGGCAACGCGCCCACGCGGCAGCTGTTGTCGACCCGCGAGCAGGAGGTGCTGGCGCACATTGCCCGCGGTTTTTCTTATGTCGAGATTGCCCGCTTGCAAAGCCTGAGTGTGCACACCGTGCAGTCGCATATCAAAAACCTGTACGCCAAGTTGTCAGTGCACTCCAGAAGCGAGGCGGTGTTTGAGGCCACGCGCATGGGGCTGATCTGATCTGCGTTGCGCCATGAACTGGTTTACTTGTTGTCGGTGGCGCTTGCTGTGCGTTTGGTTGGTCATGTGTTCCGCGGGGGCATCTGCGCAACTCGTGGAAATCAGGGCTGCGCAGGTGCGCATCATGGTGCCTGGCCAGGTCACCACCCGGTCGGTCAGTTTGCCTTTCCTGTGGGATGCGCAGCAACGTGGCCAGTCCGGCCTGGCGGTCTTCGATATGGCGTTCACGCTCGATACCGTGCCGTCCGAGATGTACAGCCTGCTGATTCCGAAAATCGCCAACGGCTATGAGGTCTACCTCAATGGCGTACGGCTGGATCGTTTCGGTGATCTGTCCCGTCACCAGGTGACAGATTCGAAATTGCCACGGCGGATCAGCGTACCGCCCAATTTGCTGAAAGGCGAGAACCAGTTGCGCATCGCGATCCGGGCCGATGCCGGTCGGCAGGGTGGCTTATCAGCGGTGACGCTGGGGCCGAACGAGGCGGTCGAGGACCGCTTTCAGTCCTACTGGCGTGCGCGGGTGCTTGGCCGGGCGATTGTGGCCACCGTCAGTCTGCTGGTGGGGGCGGTCGGCCTTATCCTGTGGTTGACCCAACAGGTCACCCGGCCGGACGGCACCGTCGCCCGTGACCCGGTCTACCTGTATGGCGGGCTGGCCGAGCTGTTCTGGGTGTTTCGCCTTGTCGATTCCCTCACCGAGAGCCCGCCTTTGCCACTGGCGTGGTTGAGCGTGGCGTCCTCGGTGGCCGTGGGTGGATGGGGCTGTCTGATGGCCTTGTTCTGCATGACGGCCATCGGCTGGAGGACGCCCCGCGATTTCTCTCCGCTGCGTTCCTTTCTTGGGGCCCTGGCGCTGGCGGGTGTGCCAGCGGCGATTGCGGGTTGGGTTTACATGCTGCCGATGGTCTTGACGGTCTGGTACGGGGCGCTGGCGCTGACTTTTCTGCTGGTCACACTCGATATCGCGCGGCATGCGCTGGCCCGCTCGGCGCCCCAGTACAGCCGGCTGCTGGCGGCGGCCATTGTGTTCAACGTGGCGATGGGCAGCCTGGACCTGTACCGGCTGCGCATCGAGCCATCGACAGTGGGCAGCACCGGTCTTTATTTCTCATCTCTGTTGTTCGGCCTCGTGGCCGGGGTGATCGTGCTGCAGCGTTTCCGCGCTGCGAGTCAGCAAGTGGTGGAACTCAACGCCAGCCTGGCGCGGCGCGTGGCGCAAAAAGAGATTGAGCTCGCAGCAAGTTACCAGCGCCTGGCGCAGGGCGTGCAAGAGCAGGCGCGCAGCGGCGAGCGCAGCCGGATCCTGCGTGACATGCACGACGGTGTGGGCTCGCACATCAGCACGGCGATCCGGCAGCTGCAGTCGGGCCGGGCCAGTGGCGACGAGGTGCTGCAAACCCTGCGCGACTCACTCGACCAGCTCAAGCTGTCGATCGACGCGATACACCTGCCACCCGGCGA
>CAJAXU010000548.1 GCA_903948045.1 uncultured beta proteobacterium
CTGCCGCGCGCCTACCAGTGGGCCAGTGGCTTGGCCTACATCAACCATGTGGCGCTAGTACGCCGCGCCAGAAATTCAGAAACGCCCGCCAGTTTTTACACCGATCCGCTGATATACCAGGGTGGCAGTGATGATTTTCTGGGCCCCTGTGACGATGTGGTCTGCGCCAGCGAGGCCTCCGGCATTGATTTTGAAGGGCAGGTGGCGGTCATCACCGGCGATGTGCCTAGGGGTGCCACCCCTGGCCAGGCGCTGGACGGTATCCGGCTCGTGTTGCTGGCCAACGATATCAGCCTGCGCCACCTGATCCCGGCCGAACTGGCCAAGGGCTCGGGTTTGGTGCAGAGCAAGCCAGCCACCGCTTTCAGCCCGGTGGCGGTGACACTGGATGAGCTGGGTACGGCCTGGGATCAGGGCCGCGTGCACCTGACGCTACAAAGCACCTGGAATGGCCGGCGGGTGGGTCTGTGCGAGGCCGGGCCGGAGATGACGTTTCACTTTGGTCAGCTGATTGCCCATCTGTGCAAGACCCGCAACGTGCGGGCCGGTTCGGTCATCGGCTCGGGCACGGTGAGTAACAAGGATTGGAGCCATGGCTACAGCTGCATCGCGGAAAAGCGCGCGATCGAAACCATCCAGGATGGCCAGCCTGTCACTGATTTCATGAAGTACGGCGACACCATCCGCATCGACATGAAGGGGCGTGACGGGCAAAGCCTGTTCGGTGCCATTGACCAGAACATTGTGCGACCCTAGGGTGGCAGCACCGCTGCTGCCCCTATACGCGTATCGACCGGTCCGCCATGAGGACTACTGCCCATGACGGAGACTGAGTTCAGGGCCGCCGGGGCTATTCCGCGACTTCCTGGCAGGCGATACAGCGCTCGGCCTCAGGTGTGGCGTGCAGGCGGGCGGCCGGGATGTCCGTACCGCAATCAATGCAGACCCCGTAGCGGCCGGCAGCGATGCGATCGAGTGCCGCCTGCACCTGGTTGAGTTCAGCGCTTTCGCGTGCGTCCAGGGCAAATTCCAGTTCGCGCTCGGTACTGAGCTGGGCGCTGGAGTCCTCGGGCTGAGCAAAATGCTCGGCGGAGGCCTCGGCCCGACTGACGGCACCACCGCGCAAGATGGCCCGCTGCTCAAGCAGGCTGGCGCGTTGCGCCAACAGCAGGGTTTTGAAGGGGGCAGTGAGTTCTGGGAGCATGTCGGCGACCTGGTGGGATGAAGCCCTGATCGTGCCCGGCGGCTTGAGCGCTGTCTTTGACACATATCAAGCCGATTCCCGTTCAAGGTGCCGCCCAGTGGATTGACCGTGGATTGATGGAGGTCAGGTGCCATAATTCCGTCCCATGTCTACCCTGCAGTCCTTGCGCAACGCTACCCTGCTGGCCCGCCTTGTGCTGGTCTGGTTGGTGTTGGTGACTGGGGTTGCCATCGCCGCGCCGCTGGCCCAGCCCAAGACTTTCGCCCTGGTCTGCTCGGGCGCAGGGGTGATGCAACTGCTGGTGAACCCGGGCGACGGTGGTGAGGCGCCTGCCAGCGCCACCCTGGATTGTCCGCTGTGCGCCTCAGTGGCTGCGCCGCCTCCCGTGGTGCGGTCTTGCGCCCAGCCAGCGCCAGCCCAGGCGCTGGCGCAGCCTGGAGTTGTGACGCCCCGCCGGGCGACCCCGGGCGCCGCACCGCCGCCGGCGCGCGCACCCCCCACCTTTTCCTAAGCTATTTAATTGATAGCGCTATCAGCCCGCTGCATAAGGGCTGGCGGCCTGTTTGCTTAATTTTTTTGGGAGGAGATCCATGGGGATCGTGTTCAATTGTCGCGACCGGATTCGCGGCGCGTTGGGTATCACGCTATTGGTTTTGGCTGCTTGGGGCGGTTCGCTGCCAGGCCCGGCCCAGGCGGGAGACCGGGATGAAGCCTTGGTTCGGCAGGCCATGATGACGATGTTTGACAAACCCCACGACCCGCTCAAGGTGAACCCGGTGGTCGTTTCGGGTGAACACGCCGTGGCTGGCTGGGTTCAAGGTGAGCGGGGCGGTCGGGCTGTTCTGTTGCGAGACAAAGGCCGCTGGACCATCACGGTCTGCGGCGGCGATGGCCTCAAGCAGGCACAGGCCTTGGTGCAGACCGGCATGACGGCGACAGCAGCCGCCGCGCTATCGCAAGGCTTGGCCAGAGCCGAGGCCAAGCTGAGTCCGCAGGTGCGAGCGAAATTTGCGCTGTTTGACGGCATTGTGAAGGTGGATGCCAACCATGGCGCCCCCCATGGCGCCAAGCCGGCCGGTGGCCACGCACCCGGTGGCACCCGGCATCAACCTTGATTTATTTCACCAACGTTCGGAGATCCTATGACGACAAAAACCTTGATCATTGCCGCCGCCTTGCTGGCTGGTACGGCTTACGCACAGACCGTCGACGTGAAAGACGCCTGGGTGCGCACCAGCGTGCCAGGGCAGAAGGCCACTGGCGCCTTCATGAAGCTCACCGCCAAAGATGGCGCCAAACTGGTGGCGGCCTCGTCGCCGGTCGCTGGTGTGACCGAAGTCCATGAAATGAAGATGGAGGGCGACATCATGAAGATGAAGGCGGTCGCCGGCGGCGTGGTCCTGCCTGCGGGCAAGATGGTGGAACTCAAGCCCGGCGGCTACCACCTGATGCTGATGGACCTCAAGGCCGCCCTGCCCAAGGACAGCACCATCCCGCTCACCTTGGTGTTCAAGGATGCGAAAGGCGTCGAGAGCCGGCTGGAGCTGAAGGTGCCGGTGGCCGCAGCCCCGATGGCCGCTGCCCACAAGCACTGAGCCCCCCTTTGCGTTTTCCTGCTGATCGGTTCTGATGTTGCCCTGCTGGCGTGATGCCCTGCTGCGGCGCCCCTGGGCGCTGTGGCTGGCCCTGCTGCTGGCCGTGGTGTCGGCGCTGGCGCCGACCCTCTCGCATGGGCTGGCCGCAGACCACGGCGGCGCCATGGCGCTGCAGGACATCTGCGCCAGTAACGCGCCGGACCGGCTGGCCGACGCCAGCACGCCGGCCCAGCCAGCGTCACCCGCGTCTCCGGCGAGCCCGCTGGCTGGCGGTCTCAACGATTGCCCACTGTGCCTGCTGGCCCAGGATCGGCTGGCCGGCCTGCCGCCGGGCCCGGTGCAACTGCTGGTGGCAGGGCTTGCGCCCGAGCTGCCCAGGGCGGGGCCTGCTGTTGTACGGCGGGCCGCCGTGGCGCTGGCACCGCCAGCGCGTGGGCCGCCGACCTTCTCCTGAACTATTGAATTGATAGCGCTACCGGTCCGCCTGATGCGGGCTGGCGGCATATTTGATCGGTATTTTTGGAGATGATTCATGCGGAAAAATCGTGTTGTTTTGGCGCTGGCGTTGGCCGGCCCTATCTTGAGTGCCTTAACGGCGTCAGCCCAAACCTCGTCCCCGGCGGCTGCACCCGCCATGCCGGAGCCGCCCAGCCTGGGCGTCGTCACAGTCACCGCCAATCGGGAAAACACCCTGCTGCTGCAGACACCAGCGTCGGTGGGGGTCATCGGGACGCGCGCCATCCAGCGCACCGGCCCCATGCATCCCCAGCAGATCTTGAACCAGGTGCCGGGC
>CAJAXU010000549.1 GCA_903948045.1 uncultured beta proteobacterium
CGGTGCGCAGCAGTCCAAACGCGTACTCGCCCTCGACCTTGATGGTGGCACCCTTGATGCCGGCGGTGTCGCCAGCGGACTCGTCTTCAATTGTGGCCTTGAAGCCCTTGCGCTCGGCGTATTTGAGGTATTGACGCAGCAGCATGCTGGCCCAGTCGCAGGCCTCGGTGCCGCCAGCGCCGGCCTGGATGTCCAGAAAGGCGTTCAGCGGGTCGGCCGGGTTGTTGAACATGCGGCGGAACTCCAACCCCTCGATGGTCAGCGCCAGCTTGCCGGTTTCTTCTTCGATGGTGAGCAGGCCGGCCTCGTCGCCGTCCTCTTTGGACATGTCGTACAGCTCGCTGTTGTCGCCCAGCTCGCGCGTCAGATCATTGAGCGTGAGCACGATGCCGTCGAGCGATTTCTTCTCGCGTCCGAGCTCCTGGGCACGTTTGGGGTCGTTCCAGACCGTGGGGTCTTCTAGCGAGGCGTTGACAGTCCTCAGGCGTTCAGCTTTGGCATCGTAGTCAAAGATACCCCCTGAGCGCGGCAGTGCGTGCGCTCAGATCTGCCAATTGGGTGCCAATGAGGTTGACGCGTTCTGCTTCCATGATGGGTATCCTGATCGTTTCGGGTAATTGTGGAAGCGGATTTTCTCATGCCGCCCGACCTCAGGCGATAAAGCGTTCGATCAGCGCTGCCAGCTGCTCAGGCTGGTCATGGTGCATCATGTGGCCGGCGTCATCGATGTGCACCAGTTCGACTTGGGCCACGACGCGTAGCCGCTCGTGGTGCTCGGCCAGGGTGAAGCGTCCTTTCCACCAGCCGTTGAGCTCGTTGTCGGCGGCTTCCACCATCATGACGGGCATGTTGATGCGGGCGTGAATGGCCAGCACCTCGTCCAAGCGGTACAGGTTGGCGTTGGGTAGCTTGTGCGCAGCATCACCCAAAATTTGCCATTCGCCCGCACTGTTGACCTGAGCCCAGTGTTGAGCCAGCCAATTGGCTTTGTCCTGGCTCAGGCGTGGGTTGGTTTTCATGAGGCGGCGCGCCACGCCGGCGCGGTCCGGGTAGGACCGCAGGGCGAGTTCACCACGGTGCAATTGCTTGAGCTCGTCCATCCAGCGGGCAAAGCGGCCGGCGGCCTGATCTGGTTTGGTGGCGGGCATGCCAAAACCCTCCAGGTTGACCAGGCGGCGTACCCGTTCTGGTCGGATGCCGGTGTACTGCATCGCCACACCGCCACCCATGCTGTGGCCGACCAGGTTCACGGCTTGACCGGGGGCGTAGTGGTCCAGCAAAAAATCCAGATCGGCCAGGTAATCGGGGTGCCAAAAATTGTCGGCGCCACCGGCGCTGGTCAGGCCGAAGCCGCGCCAGTCGGGTGCAATCACATAGTGGTCCTCAATGAAGGCGTCCACCATGAACTGGTAGCTGGCCGCCACGTCCATCCAGCCGTGCACCATCACCAGTGGGATCTTGTCTGGCGCCTGCTCGCCCCACAGGCGCACGTGGTACTGCAACTGGCGGATTGGGACAAATTCACTGCGGGAAGGGCGTTTGACTTGGTACATTCACAGCATCATACGGAGCGGCATCGTGAACGTCAGTCAAAACAGGGACAACTCACTTACGCCCGACACGCGTGATCCGGAACGCGTGATCCGGAATGTTGACAACCTTGGTTGGGATATATATCATGAGATATATCAGTTGAACTGGGGGGTCACGATGCAACAGACTGCCAAGATATTCACCACAGGCCGCAGCCAGGCGGTTCGATTGCCAATGGCGTTTCGCTTTGATGCGACCGAAGTTTTCATTCGCCACGACCCGGCGACAGGCGATGTGGTGCTCTCACGCAAGCCGACGGATTGGCAGGGTTTGCTTGACGCGGTGGCGCAGAACAGGGACCAGGACCTGCTCATTGAACGCCGTCAAGGCCACGCCCGGCGCGATCCGTTTGAAGACCTGGCCGGATGAGCCGGCGCTACTTGCTCGACACCAATGTGGTGAGCCACATCATGCAGGGGCGCGATGCGGCGTTGTTGGCACGCCTGACCCAGGTGCCCGTGGGCCAGGTCGCCATGTCCAGCATCACATTGGCCGAGCTGGAATATGGCCTGCATCGGAAGGGCCAGCCGCCACGCCTGCGACAGGCCTTGGCCCAAGTGCTTCTCCGCATGGATGTCCTGCCCTGGGACGAAGAGGTGGCCACCTGTTACGGTGAGTTGTGCAGCAGCCTGGAAACCCAAGGCATCAGTTTGAGCGACTTTGACATGATGATTGCGGCCCACGCGGTTGCAGCTGATATCACGCTGGTCAGTCGCGACAAGGCGTTCGCCCAAGTACCCGCCGAGCGCTTGAGTCTGGAGATTTGGTAGCCTTGTTGCCTCTTTGAAGCAAGTCGCACTGTGTCAATGCCTGACTTTTAGGACGCTCATGGATTTTTCTGACGGCTACCCATCCCTGTACCGCGGCTTCGGCTGGCAGGTGCCCGAGCGTTTCAACATGGCGCAGGTCTGCAGCGCGCGCTGGGCGGCGGCGCCCGGTGCTTCAAAAAGAATAGCTATCCAGTCAATGGATACCCGGGGTTCAGCGACTTTTTATACCTATGCCGAGCTGCAGGCGCAGGCCAACGGGCTGTCGCAGGTGCTCACCAGCCTGGGCGTGGCGCGCGGCGACCGGGTGGCGATCGTGATGCCGCAGCGGTTCGAGACGGCAGTGGCCTACATGGCAGTGCTGCAGATGGGGGCGGTGGCCATGCCCTTGTCCATGCTGTTCGGGCCGGACGCGCTGGAGTACCGGCTGCAGGACAGCGAGGCGGTGCTGGCGATCTGCGATGAGAGTTCCATCGACAACCTGCTTGCCGTGCGGGGCAACTGCCCGCAGCTGCGCCAGGTGCTGGGCGTGGGCGCGGCAGCGGCCCAAGCTGATCTGGATTACGCCGCCGCGTTGGCCGGCGCACCCAGCCACTTTGCGGCGGTGGACACTTTGGCTGACGAGGCCGCCATACTGATCTACACCAGCGGCACCACCGGAAACCCGAAGGGCGCGCTGATTCCGCACCGCGCCCTGATCGGCAACCTGAGCGGCTTTGTCTGCAGCCAGAACTGGTTTGGCTTTGACGGCCGCGCCAATGCCGACAGCGCCGCCGTGTTCTGGAGCCCGGCAGACTGGGCCTGGACCGGCGGCCTGATGGACGCGCTGCTGCCCACCCTGTACTTTGGCCGCCCCATCGTGGCCTACAGCGGCCGCTTCAGCCCGCAGGCGGCGTTTGAGCTGATGCAGCGCTTTGGCGTGACCCACACCTTTTTGTTCCCGACCGCGCTTAAAGCCATGATGAAGGCCTATCGGGGCCAGCCCGGCTGCACGGTGCGCGAGCAATTCGGCCTGCAGCTGCAGGCCATCATGAGTGCGGGCGAGTCGGTGGGGGACGCGGTATTTGACTACTGCCATGCGCAGCTGGGCGTGACGGTGAACGAAATGTTCGGCCAGACCGAAATCAACTACATCGTGGGGAATTGTTCAGCGGCTTGGCCGGCCAAGCCCGGCAGCATGGGCCGGGCCTATCCCGGGCACCGGGTGTCGGTGATCGACGAGGCGGGGCAGGTGTGTGCGCCGGGCGCGGTGGGCGATGTGGCGCTGCACCGGCTGGATGTGCACGGCGACGCGGACCCGATTTTTTTCTTGGGCTACTGGAAGAACGAGGCCGCCACCCAGGCCAAGTTCACCGGTGACTGGTGCCGTACCGGCGACCTCGCCACCTGCGACGCCGACGGCTACCTGTGGTACCAGGGCCGGGCTGACGATGTGTTCAAGGCCGCCGGCTACCGCATCGGCCCGGGCGAGATCGAAAACTGCCTGGTCAAGCACCCGGCGGTGCTCAATGCCGCCGTGGTGCCCAAGCCCGACCGCGAGCGCGGGGCGCTGGTCAAGGCCTATGTCGTGCTTGCTCCTGAATATATAGCTAAGAAACCAAGCGCGACAAGGTCTAGGGCCCGATTTGATGCCCAACTGGTGGTTGACCTGCAGGCCCATGTGCGCGGCAAGTTGGCCCCCTATGAGTACCCGAAAGAGATCGAATTTGTTGACGCCCTGCCCATGACCACCACCGGCAAGGTGCAGCGCCGCGTGCTGCGCCTGCAAGAAGAATCCCGCGCCCGCCATTCGGGCGTCCTCCCCTGAAGAAAGCAAACACCCCAATGGACCTGAAAAAAATCAAACTTGGCCGCAGCGATCTGGCCGTCACCCCGATCTGCCTGGGCACCATGACCTTTGGCGAGCAGGTGGACGAGCCAAGGGCGCACCAGATCCTGGCGCGCAGCCTGGCGCGCGGCGTCGATTTCAAGGACACCGCCGAGATGTACGCGGTACCGACCCGGGCCGAGACCTACGGCGCCACCGAGACCATCATCGGCAACTACTTTGCGCGCAACCCTGGCGTGCGTCAGCGCTGGACGCTGGCGTCCAAGGTGGCCGGCCCGTCGCGTGGCATGGATTGGGTGCGTGGCGGCAGTGACAACGTGACGGCGGACGACATCGTGAGCGCCTGCGAGGACAGTCTGCGTCGCCTGCAGACCGACGTGATCGACCTGTACCAGATCCACTGGCCGGTGCGCCATGTGCCGGCCTTTGGCAACCCGTATTTCAATCCGGCCAAGGTGCGTACTGACTTGTCCAGCACCCGCGAGCAGCTTGAAGGCCTGGCGCGGCTGGTCAAGGCCGGCAAGGTGCGCGAGATCGGGCTGTCCAATGAAACGCCCTTCGGCGTGATGGAATTTACCCGGGTGGCCGCCGAGCATGGCCTGCCGCGCATCGTCTCGGTGCAAAACCCCTACTGCCTGATCAACCGCAACGTGGACAACGGGCTGGATGAGGCGATGTACCACGAGCAGGTGGGCTTGCTGGCCTACTCGCCGCTGGGCTTTGGGCAACTGACAGGCAAGTACGACGCCTCGGGCCATGTCGGTGCCGAGGCCCCGCAGGGAGGCCGCCTGCAGCGCTACGAATCGGTGCGCAAGGGCCGTTGGGGCCGGGCTGAGTCATTGGCCGCGGCGCGTCGCTACAACGCGCTGGCGCTGCAGCACGGATTGACGCCCACCCAAATGGCGCTGGCCTTTTGCTACACCAGCTGGCGTGTGGCCAGCACCATTTTGGGCGTGACCAGCGTGGCCCAGCTCGACGAATGCCTGGACGCCTGGGGCACCACCCTGCCGCCAGAGCTGCTAGCCCAGATTGACGCAGTGCGCTGGGAACATCGCGACCCTGCGAACTGAGGGGGTGGCTTTTAGATGCCAGCGGGTTTCTGGATGCTCTTGCTGCGGTCGCGCACTTCGAGCTGCAGATCGCGCACCCGCCCGCGGTCTTGCACGGTCAGGGTGAAGCTGCCGGCGTCAAGCGGCTTGGCCCAGACTTTTTTGTACAGGCGCGCCAGTGAGGTCAGCACCTCGCCATCCAGGCTCAGCACCACATCGCCCGGGCTCAGACCGGCCTTGGCCGCCGGGCTCTCGGGTGTGACGCGGGTGATCTGTATCCGGCCATTGCGCTCCACAGCGTTGATGCCCAGCCACGGACGGTGACTGTCGGCCGAACTGCCGGTGGCCAGCAACTCAGGCAGGCTGCTATTGAGCAGTTCAGCGGGCACAAACATGTTCCCGGGCAGCGAACGGGGGTCGGACTCGCGCAGCACGTCCTGCATGAACAGGCTGCCAATACCGACCAAATCGCCCTGCGAGTTGAAAAGGGCGGCACCGGAGTGGTTGGCCACGGGCGGGCTGGCGTACAAGGCTTTGTCCAGGTGGTATTCCCAGTAGCCCGTAAATGTGCGCACATCGACCAATCGGGCCGGACCGATGGCCTCGGCGCTCTCGCCACTGGCCACCGCAAACGTCTGCCCCACCGCGCTGGGCTCTACCTGGCCAATCTTGACAGGCTGCACGTTCACCAGTGGAAACAGCGGGCGCAGCAGCCCCAGGCCGGTGGCCGTGTCATAGGCCACCACCCGTGCCGGGTAGCTCTTGCGGTCCAGGGTGCGAATGTCGACTTGGTCGGTCTCCAGGATCAGGTAGCCAATGGTTAGGATCAGGTCGTCGGGGCCGATCACCACGCCGCTGCCACGCCGCACCTGGCCGAGCGTGCGTGCCGAGGGCGCGCCTTCGATGGCGCGGGCGGTGATCTGCACCACCGCCGCTTGGGCTTGGCGCAGGGTGGTGGCCGCCACGGCGGCGCCCTGGCTGGGCTGAGGTGCTGGCTGGCCCCAAGCCCCGCCACCCAACCCACAGAGCACGCTGGCAAACACGAGCAACAACCTGGTTTGAATCACAATTCCACCCCCGCGATGTATTGGCTATCGATCAACTATACCCAGCCCTGTCAAAAGCCGGCGCCTCAAGGTTAATGACCCTTGGCCGGCGGGCCATGATCCAGATCGCGTCCCGCAGCGATAGCTGGCGCCAACGTGCCGCAGTGGACAATCGCCCGCATGGCAAAAAAAGACCATGTGACAGAAACGCCGGCCACCGCGCTGCTGCGAACGAAGCGGGTTGACTTTAGCGAACACCCTTACGCTTACCTGGAGCGCGGCGGCGCCCAGCACAGCGCCGAAATGCTGGGACTGGACCCGTTCATGGTGGTGAAAACATTGGTGATGCAGGATCAGGATGCCAAGCCACTGCTGGTGCTGATGCATGGCAACTGCAAGGTGTCCACCAAAAATCTGGCGCGCCAGATCGGCGCCAAATCCGTCGAGCCCTGTGCACCCGAGGTGGCCAACCGGCACAGCGGCTACTTGGTGGGCGGCACCTCGCCGTTTGCCACGCGCCGCGCCATGCCGGTGTACATCGAGGCGACCATTCTGGAACTGCCGCGCATCGTGATCAACGGCGGCCGGCGTGGCTACCTGGTGGGCATCGACCCGCAGGTGTGCGTGCAGTTGCTCGGCGCCAAGCCGGTCA
>CAJAXU010000550.1 GCA_903948045.1 uncultured beta proteobacterium
CGCGCAGCGCCTTCTGGAACGACTCCTGGAAGGTGCGGCCCATGGCCATGACCTCGCCCACCGACTTCATCTGAGTGGTGAGGCGGCTGTCGGCGGCGGGGAATTTTTCAAAGGCAAAGCGCGGGATCTTGGTCACCACGTAGTCGATGCTGGGCTCAAAGCTGGCCGGGGTGGCGCCGCCGGTGATCTCATTGCGCAGTTCATCGAGCGTGTAGCCGACCGCCAACTTGGCGGCCACCTTGGCAATCGGGAAGCCGGTGGCCTTGGAGGCCAGCGCCGACGAGCGTGACACCCGCGGGTTCATCTCGATCACCACCATGCGCCCATCCTGCGGGTTGATGGCGAACTGCACATTGCTGCCACCAGTGTCGACGCCGATCTCGCGCAGCACCGCCAGCGAGGCGTTACGCAGGATCTGGTACTCCTTGTCGCTCAGGGTTTGCGCCGGCGCCACCGTGATGGAGTCGCCGGTGTGCACGCCCATGGGGTCCAGGTTTTCGATCGAGCAGACGATGATGCAGTTGTCTGCCTTGTCGCGCACCACCTCCATCTCGTACTCTTTCCAACCCAGCAGCGACTCTTCGATCAGCAGCTCGCTGGTGGGCGAGGCCGCCAGGCCGCGCTTGCAGATCACCTCGAACTCCTCAGCGTTGTAGGCAATGCCGCCACCGGTGCCGCCCAAGGTGAAACTGGGCCGGATCACGGTGGGAAAACCGAGCGTTTTCTGCACCACCCAAGCCTCTTCCATGGAGTGGGCGATGCCGGAGCGGGCCGAGCCCAGCCCGATGTGGGTCATGGCATCCTTGAACTTGAGCCGATCCTCGGCCTTGTCAATCGCCTGCGGGCTAGCGCCGATCAGTTCGACCTGGTATTTGTCGAGCACCCCCTGGTGCCAGAGGTCAAGCGCGCAGTTCAGGGCGGTCTGGCCGCCCATGGTCGGCAAAATCGCGTCGGGCCGCTCTTTGACGATGATCTTTTCCACCGTCTGCCAGGTGATGGGCTCGATGTAGGTCACATCGGCCGTGGCCGGGTCGGTCATGATAGTGGCGGGGTTGCTGTTGATCAGAATGACCTTGTACCCCTCCTCGCGCAAGGCCTTGCAGGCCTGCACGCCAGAGTAATCGAACTCACAGGCTTGGCCGATGATGATCGGACCGGCACCAATGATCAGAATGCTTTTGATATCGCTACGCTTTGGCATGTTCTTTCCTGCTCTTTACTTGTTAATGGCAGCGCGCCCGGGCGCTGCAGTGTTGGCGACCCACCTGGCCTAAGCGCAAGGCTCAGCTCAGGCTGGCTGAGGCCAGCTTCACGCCAAACCAGACAAACACCGCACCTACTGCGCTCGACAAAACGGCGGACAGCTTGCGCCGCTCGCGAAAACCATCGGCCAGCCGCGCACCCATGACGATCAAGACCGACAGGTACATGGCGCTGAAGCCCATGACGATGGCGCTCAGGATCAGAAAGGGCACGGCCGGCGTGGTGTAATTCGGGTCGATGAACTGCACAAAGAAGGACAGCAGAAACAGAATGGCCTTCGGGTTCAGCAGGCTGACCAACAGCGCGCGCTGAAACGGCTTGGCCAGATGCGCCGGCACCACCGGCACCGTGCTGCCAGCGCTGTCGTCGGCACCACGCCATTTTTGCAACGCCGCCAACAACAACTGCACCCCGACCCACCCCAGGTACGCGGCACCGGCGTACTTCACCACCATGAACAATGCTGGCGTGGTGCGCAACAAGCCGGCCGCCCCCAGCGCGACCAGCACCAGCAGCACCGTGTCGCCCAAGAACACGCCCAAGGCGCCCTGAAACCCGGCCTTCACGCCGCGCGCCGTGGCCACCGACAGCACGAACAGCGAATTGGGCCCGGGCAGCAGAATGATGCCAAAGGCGCCGACCACATAGGTCCACAGATCGGTCACCCCATAAAAACTCATGCCCGTGACTCCATCTCCTGGATGAAGCGGTCAAACATGTAGCCAATGTCGTGCGGACCCGGCGAGGCCTCCGGGTGACCCTGGAAACAAAACGCCGGCCGGTCGGTACGCTCCAGCCCCTGCACGGTGCCGTCAAACAGGCTGATGTGGGTGACGCGCAGCGTGGCTGGCAGCGAGGTGTCTTCCACCGCAAAACCGTGGTTCTGGCTGGTGATGCTGACCCGCCCGCTGCCGAGCTCCTGAACCGGGTGGTTGGCGCCGTGATGCCCGAACTTCATCTTGAAAGTGCGCGCACCGCTGGCCAGCGCCATGATCTGGTGGCCCAGGCAGATGCCAAAGGTCGGGATGCCGCTGTCGATCAAGGTGGCTGCAGCGGCAATGGCGTAGTCGCAGGGCTGCGGATCGCCGGGGCCATTGCTGAGAAAAATACCGTCAGGCCGGTGGGCCAGTACCTCGGCGGCGCTGGTTTGGGCCGGCACCACCGTGACCCGGCAGCCACGCTCGGCCAACATGCGCAGGATGTTGTGCTTGACACCAAAGTCATAGGCCAGCACATGGAAGCGGCCGGCCGGCTGCTCGCCATAGCCAGGCTTGCCGCCAAGACTGGGCTGCGCCAGCTGCCACTCGGTCTGTGTCCAGGCGTAAGGGGCTTTGGACGACACCACGCGGGCCAAGTCCAGCCCGGCCATGTTGGGTGCAGCTGTGGCAAGGGCCAAGGCCCGCTCAATGAGCGCCGGCGTGACCGTTTCGCCCTCGGCCAGCGCCAGAATACAGCCATTTTGCGCACCCTGGGTGCGCAGCTGGCGCGTCAGCTTGCGGGTGTCGATGTTGGCGATCGCTACCGTGCCCTCGCGTCGCAGGTAGGCATCGAGCGTCATATCCTGCCGGAAATTGGAGGCCAGCAGCGGCAAGTCCTTGATGATCAGGCCAGCGGCATGGACCCGGGAGGCCTCGACATCCTGCGCATTGACGCCGTAGTTGCCGATGTGCGGGTAGGTCAGGGTGACGATTTGCTGGCAGTAGCTGGGGTCTGTCAGGATTTCCTGGTAGCCGGTCATGGCGGTGTTGAACACCACCTCGCCGACGGTGGCGCCAGCGGCGCCAATGGAATCACCAACATAGACAGTGCCGTCTGCGAGCGCCAGGATGGCGGGAGGGGCGGTTCCCTTGAGAGACAAAAGCACGGGGTTCTCCGAGTATGTAACGGGTACGCCCAATGC
>CAJAXU010000551.1 GCA_903948045.1 uncultured beta proteobacterium
CGCCGCTCTTCACCTTGGCCGCCAGCTTTTGCGCCGCGGCCATGTCGACCCCGGCTGTGACCTGCTCCACCAGTGCCAGGATGTCGCCCATCCCCAAGATGCGCCCGGCGTGACGCTGGGCGTCAAACACCTCCAGGCCGTCAATCTTCTCGCTGGTTCCGGCAAATTTGATCGGTGCGCCGGTGATC
The DNA here is from genome assembly GCA_903948045.1 of uncultured beta proteobacterium. GTDB lineage: Bacteria > Pseudomonadota > Gammaproteobacteria > Burkholderiales > Burkholderiaceae_C > Rhodoferax. The sequence goes on from CAJAXU010000551.1 coordinate 189, forward strand.
TGGCGCACCGACAGGGCCGCGCCACCACGCGAATCGCCGTCGGTCTTGGTCAAAATGATGCCGGTCAAGGGCAGCGCCTCTTTGAAGGCGCGTGCGGTGTTGACGGCATCCTGACCCTGCATGGCATCCACCACGAACAGCGTCTCCACTGGGTTCAATGCCGCATGCAGCGCCTTGATTTCCAGCATCAATGCTTCATCGATGGCCAGACGACCCGCCGTATCCACCAGCAGCACATCAAAGAAATGTTTGCGTGCATAGTCCAGCGCTGCCAGGCCGATGTCCACCGGCTTCTGGTCCGGCGTGCTGGGAAACCACTCGGCCCCGGCCTGCGCTGTCACCGTCTTGAGCTGCTCAATGGCGGCCGGCCGGTAAACGTCGCCCGACACCGTCAGCACTTTCTTGCGCCGCTTTTCGATCAGGTGTTTGGCCAGCTTGGCCGTGGTAGTGGTCTTGCCAGCGCCCTGCAGGCCGGCCATCAGGATCACCGCTGGCGGCTGCGCCGCCAGGTTGATGTCGCTGATACCGTCGCCCATGGTGGCCGCCAGCTCCTGGTTGACGATGCCGACCAGTGCCTGCCCCGGCGACAAGGAGCCCAGCACCTCCTGCCCCAGCGCCTTGTCTTTGACCCGGGCGATGAAATCCCGAACCACCGGCAAGGCCACGTCGGCCTCCAGCAGCGCCATTCGCACTTCTCGCAACATGTCGGTGACGTTGGACTCGGTGATGCGAGCCTGACCCCGCATTTCCTTGACGAGGCGCGAGAGTTTGTCGGTAAGGGAGGATGCCATGCAGGTTTGCCGCTGAACGGCACCAAAGTTGATCGCCACATGAGAATGGCGGGAGACAAAACGTTAAACTGTGGTGATGATTTTAGCCAGTGCGTCACCCCTTAGCCTGACCTTAGCGCTCAGTGCCGTGGCGGCCTATGCGGTGTCGGCGGTGGCCCTGCCGAAGCTGAGTGAACGGGCCGCGCGCGCCGCCCTATGGCTGGGGTGGTTGCTGCACGGCGGCCTATTGCTGGCCAGCTCGGTGGGCGAGCCGGTTTACTTCGGTTTTGCGCCGGCCCTGTCGGTCACGGTCTGGCTGGTCACCCTGGTGTATGCCGTAGAGAGCTACCTGTTTCCACTGTTGCAAATGCGCTGGCCCCTCTCGGCCCTGGGCGTGGCTGCGGTGGTGCTGGCCATGGTGTTCCCGGGCAGTGCGCTGCATCCCCACGCCTCACCCTTGCTACCCGTCCACTGGGCGTTGGGCATAGCCTCCTACGGTCTGTTTGCGACAGCCGTGGCGCACGCCTGGTTCATGACCCGTACCGAAGAGCGCATCCGGCTGGGCCAAGATACCCACGCTGGGGTGCCCCTGTTAACCATCGAGCGGCTCACTTTTCGCTTCATCAACGCCGGATTTTTGCTGTTGTCCGCAACGCTGCTGTTGGGCATCCTGTTTGGCGGCCGACTCTACGACGTCAAGGCGCCCCTGAAATGGGACCACAAAACGGCCTTCTCGGTCCTCGCCTGGCTGACCTTTGCTACCTTGCTGTTCGGTCGGGCGCGCTTTGGCTGGCGCGGCAAGCGGGCGGTGCGGATGTTGTACATCGGCTCGGCCTTGCTATTGCTGGCCTACGTGGGTTCGCGCTTTGTGATGGAGGTGGTCCTGGGGCGCGCGCCATGAAGCTGCTGCTGCTGATAGGCGCCGTGCTTCTGGGCGCTTGGCTGTGGCGTTCGGGTCGGCGCATCCGCACTGACGACGACGTCAAGCGCAAGGCGCCGGAGGCGCCCCAGTCGGAGATGGTGCGCTGCCTGCATTGCGCGGTTCATTTGCCAAGGGCCGAGGCCTTGCCAGGGCGACTCGGCCCCTATTGCAGCACGGAGCACCAACAGCTCGCGGAGCCTTGAATGTCGGCTAGGCCAGTGTCTCCGCCGTCGTTTGGACCATCCCTGTTCGAGCCAGTCCTGGAGTCCAAGGACGACTGGCTCGGCGTGGGCCGGTTTTGGCATCTCTTCATGACAGCCCGAGCCTGGTTGGCGCTGCTGTTGCTCGGACTGCAAGGCGCCATCTACGTGGTGGGGGCAGCAAGAGATCCCTGGCCTCTTGTGATTGGTGCGGGCTACTTGGCGGCGGCGCTGGCTGTGCGCCGGCTGCCCGAGCCACCCCAGCTCAAGACGGCGGGCGTACTTCCCTGGTTCAGCACCGCCGGCGCCGACATCCTGGCGTTTGCGGCACTGCAACTGGCGCAGGGCAGCAACATCAATTACGCGCCACTGTTGGTTCTGCCGGTGCTGATCAGCTCGGTGCTGGGGAGCATGCGTTGGGCTTTGGGCGCGGCAGCAGGTGTGACCTTGCTGCTGTTTGCACTGGCGACCGGTCTGTCGGTTCAAACTCGTACCGACATGATGGCGCACTTTCTGCAAGCGGCCCTGACCGGTGCCGGCTGCTTTGTGATCGCGATTTTGGCCAACCTGATGGCGGCTCGACTGACTGCAGGGGAGCGTAAGGCGCGCCAAAGCCAATCAGCGGCAGTGGTGCAGCGCCGTGTCAATGAGTTGATCATCGAATCGATGGCTGATGGCATCCTGGTGTTGGACCGTCAAGGCCGGGTTTGGGCTGCCAACCCAGCCGCGCAACAACTGCTGGGGAGTGCGCTGCCATTGCGGGCCTGTGTGTTCGACCTCCCGACACTGGCCGACCAAACGGTGCTGACCAGCGTGATTCACCGCAGCTATTTGCAAGGGTCTCCCCAGCTGACCGAGCTAAGCCTTCGCCACGCGAACGATGGCCTTCATAAAATTCGGGTGCGGAGCCAGCTTACCGCCACACGGGTCGACGATGGCGAAAGTCTGTGTGTGGTGTTTCTGCAAGATCAACGCGAAACCGAGGCGCGCATCCAAACAGAAAAACTGGCCAGCATGGGTCGCATGTCTGCTGCCGTAGCCCATGAAATTCGCAATCCTCTGGCCGCCATAGCCCAGGCTAACGCCCTGCTGAATGAAGATCTGCAGGAGCCGCGGCACCGGCAATTGACTGCCATGATCCAGCAAAACAGCAAGCGGCTTGAAAAAATCGTCGACGACGTGCTGAACCTGTCACGGGCAGCACCACTTGGGAATACACCACCGCCGAGACTTGAGCTCAACGCTGCGGTCGAAACAGCCTGCCAGGATTGGGCGCGTCAAACCCGCAGCATCCGTCCGCCAACCCTTGACCTGCACCATGAAGTGCTGCCCGTCGGTTTCGATGACGAACACCTTCGTCGCATCCTGGTTAATCTGCTCGACAATGCCCTGCGCCATGTGCGGCATCCGCACCATGGACTGCAGGTATCGACCGCCATCGATGGGCGTGGCAGAGCCTACCTGAGCGTGTGGAGCGACGGCGCAGCGATGGATGCCAATGTCGAGCGGCATCTTTTTGAGCCTTTTTTTTCGTCGCAGAGCCGCTCCAGCGGACTCGGGCTATTTATTTGCCGGGCGCTGTGCGACGGCCATGGCGCAGCCATCAGTTACCGGCGCACCCGCCGAATCATCGAAAATGAGCCGACCGATGGCAACGACTTCATCATTTCATTCGCCAGCTGAGACGCCATCGCTGGCCGGCGCCTGACGGCGACCGTGCAACAGCCACCGCTTGCTCTCGATCATGCCCATGCCCCATCACCAGATTTTGGTCGTTGATGATGAGCCGGACCTGCGCACGCTGTATGAGCTCACGCTGCTGCGCGACGGCTTCCGGGTGACGACCGCCGCCAGCCTGTCGAGCGCCTTGCACGCCCTTGGCCAGCAAGCCTTTGACCTCATCATCACCGACATGCGACTACCGGATGGGCTGGGCCTTAACCTGATCCGGCACATCAAAGCCCACCACCGTGGCGAGCGCAGCATTGTGATTACGGCCTATGGCTCGGCGGAAAATGCCGTCGAATCCCTCAAAGCAGGCGCCTTCGACTATTTAACCAAACCGGTCGAACTCACGCAGTTTCGCACCGTGGTCGCCTCGGCGCTGCAAAGTCCGCCCACATCAGTCCAAGCACCCGGCACCGCCAGCGACCATCGCCGCAAGCCGTCGTCGCGTCGCGGTAACGTCGGCCTGATAACGGCTGCAATGGATGCACAACAAGCCTTGCAATGCCTGGTAGGCGAGTCGCCCGGCATGACAATGATCCGGGAGCGCATTGGCAAGGTGGCGCGTAGCATGGCGCCTATATTGATCACTGGAGAATCGGGGACCGGCAAAGAGCTGGCTGCCAAGGCTATTCATGCCAACAGCCACCGTTTTGACCAGGCCTTTGTGGCCGTCAACTGTGGCGCGATCCCGGAGGGGCTGCTTGAAGCCGAGTTCTTCGGCGTAAGAAAGGGCGCCTACACTGGCGCGACCCAGGACAGGATCGGCTTTTTCCAGGCTGCACATGGCGGCACGCTGTTTCTGGACGAAATCGGTGACCTGCCGTTGGCGACGCAATCTCGGCTGCTGCGAGCCATCCAGGAACGCCAGGTGCGGCCACTCGGCTCAACGCATGAAGAATCCGTCGACGTCCGTATCCTGAGTGCGACCCACAAGGATCTGGCCGCCGAGGTTCAATCCGGTAAATTCCGGCAAGATCTGTATTACCGCCTGAACGTCATCGACCTCCACATGCCGCCGCTGCGCGAGCGTCGGGAGGACCTTCCTGCGCTATGCGAGGCCCTGCTGCGCCGTATCACGCAAGAGTCGGGCCTCGGCAGTTTGAGTTTGCCGCCAGAGATGCTGGCCGTACTCTGCGCTGAACCCTTGCCAGGTAATGTGCGGGAACTGGAGAATTTGCTGCATCGCGGCGTTGCCCTGCGCGACCACCATGGCTTGCAGCTCGATCTGCCGACGGCCGGACTGAGCCGGGTTGACGCCCCTCTGACGGCAGAGACCGTATCAACAACACCCGCCGCGCCTGCCAGCGGCACTCTGCCACGCGATTTGCAAGGACATTTAGACCGGCAGGAGCGCGACATCTTGATTCAAGCCTTGCATGAGACCGGCTTCAACCGCACCGCGGCAGCGGCCCGCCTGGGCTTGAGTCTGCGACAAATCCGCTACCGGATTGCCCGCCTGAGCATCGATGTGCCCGCGAACACAGACACTCCAGATGACGTCGGCTGAACGCGCGCCTGAAGCACCGGAAGCGCTATGGCGAGGCGGCTGGTACCGGTTCGCCCGACACTTGCCGTCGCCCAACCATGGCGCCCGGCCATTGGCAGCAGCGGTTGACCTGATGGTGCTGCATTCGATCAGCCTACCCCCTGGCGAATACGGCGGTGACGCAGTGCAGCGTCTCTTCACCAATCAGCTTGACTGGGACGAGCATCCTTACTACAAAAGCATCGAAGGCCTTCAGGTCTCCAGTCACTTCTTTGTCCAGCGCACCGGCGAACTCTGGCAATTTGTCAGTTGTGATGACCGCGCCTGGCACGCCGGCGTCTCCAGCTACCGTGGCAGGACCAACTGCAATGACGACTCGATCGGCATTGAGCTCGAAGGACTGGAAGGCCAGACATTCGCCGGGCCTCAATACGAGACACTCGCCAGCTTGGGAGCGGCGCTGCTGCAACGCTACCCGATCCGGCATGTCGCCGGCCACGAGGACGTGGCGCCGGGTCGCAAATTCGATCCTGGCGCAGGATTCGACTGGGCTAGGCTCCAACGGGAGCTGGGCTGTCAGCCCGGCTGCTTGCCACCACACGCGCGCAGGCCCAACCCGCTTTAGCAACTGTTTCAGACGGCCGATCGGCGCGCTCAAAGGGGTACCGTCAATGACCAATGTCGCGATCAGGTCAATTCTTGTCAAAACACTACCTGTAGTGCCTTGTATTCCCCTCAGACCCCATATATAGTGTGTGCTGGTCGGGAGCCAGTGAATCACAATGCGGTTGAATTGCAGCTGCCCAACGCTCCGAAATCGACATAACCCAGCCCAAAACGAGGAAAAAATGCAGACTGCATTCGACACATCAATGACCCTGCGCTCAGGGATACATGCACCCCAGGGTTCGCAAGAGACCGCGCAACTCGCCCCCCACATGCTCAGCCAGTACCAGATCATTCGCCGCAATGGCGCAGTCGTACCGTTCGAGCCCAACAAGATCGCCGTGGCCATGATGAAGGCCTTTTTGGCGGTTCATGGCACGCAAGGTGCAGCCTCCTCCAGCGTACGTGAGATGGTGGACGAACTCACCCAAGCGGTGATCCGAGCCTTGATGCGCTCACGCCCAGGAGGCGGTACGTTTCACATCGAAGACGTGCAGGACCACGTGGAGTTGGGTTTGATGCGTGGCGGCCATCACGAGGTGGCACGCGCCTACGTCTTGTACCGTGAAAAGCGCACACAGGAGCGCGCCAAAAGTGCAGCCTTGATGGCACCCGAGTTGCCCCAATTGCACGCCATCGATAACGGTGAACGGATTTTGCTGGACATGGAGCGTCTGAACCACCTGATCCGCACCGCCTGCTCCGGTCTGGGCTCAGATGTCAAGCCGGACCCCATCTTCGCCGAAACCCTGCGCAACCTCTATGACGGCGTGCCCATGGATGAGGTCTACAAGGCCTCAGTGCTGGCGGCGCGGACCCTCATTGAAAAAGATCCCGACTACACCTACGCCACGGCAAGGTTGTTGTTTCACACCATCGCCAAAGAAGTGCTGGGCAAGGATGTGGACCCCTCTGGGATGGCTCAGGCCTATGTCGAGTATTTCCCCGACTTCATCAAAAAAGGTGTGGCCAACGAACTGCTGGATGAAAAGCTGCTCCAGTTCGACTTGGCTCGGCTAGGTGCGGCACTGAAAGCGGAGCGAGACCTGAAGTTTGACTACCTCGGACTGCAAACGTTGTACGACCGTTATTTCCTCCATATTGGCAAAAGCCGGATTGAATTACCGCAGGCCTTTTTCATGCGGGTGGCGATGGGCTTGTCGCTCAATGAGATCGACCGGGAAGCGCGCGCCATCGAGTTTTATGAAGTGTTGTCATCCTTCGACTTCATGTCCAGCACGCCCACGCTGTTCAACAGCGGCACCTTGCGCTCACAACTGTCGAGCTGCTACCTGACCACGGTGCCCGATGACCTCGATGGCATTTACGAGTCCATCAAGGAAAACGCCCTGCTGTCCAAGTTTGCTGGCGGTCTGGGCAACGACTGGACACGGGTGCGGGCGCTGGGTTCGCACATCAAAGGCACGAATGGCGAGTCGCAAGGCGTGGTGCCCTTTCTGAAGGTTGTCAACGACACCGCCGTCGCGGTCAATCAGGGTGGCAAACGCAAGGGGGCTGTATGCACCTACCTAGAGACTTGGCACCTCGATATCGAAGAGTTCCTTGAGCTGCGCAAAAATACTGGAGATGACCGGCGGCGAACTCACGACATGAACACCGCGAACTGGATTCCTGACCTGTTCATGCGGCGCGTCATGGAAAAAGGCCAATGGACACTTTTTTCCCCTAACAACGTGCCCGACTTGCATGACAAATTCGGCTTGGCATTCGAGACTGCCTATGTCGCTTACGAGGCGAAGGCAGCACGCGGCGAGATCAAGCCTTCGCGCAGCTTGCCGGCGGCTGACTTGTGGCGCAAGATGCTGACCATGCTGTTTGAGACCGGCCACCCTTGGATTACCTTCAAGGATGCCTGCAACGTGCGCTCGCCGCAGCAACATGCGGGCGTGGTTCACTCCAGTAACCTGTGCACGGAAATCACGCTCAACACCAGCGATACCGAAACAGCGGTCTGCAACCTCGGATCGGTCAACCTGCTGCAGCACTTGAAAGACGGCATGCTGGATCACGCCAAGCTGCGGACCACGATCACGACGGCCATGCGCATGCTCGACAACGTCATCGATATCAACTATTACGCGGTCAAGAAGGCACGTGACTCCAACATGCGCCACCGGCCGGTCGGTTTGGGCGTGATGGCCTTTCAAGACAGCCTTTACGAGCTGCGCATTCCTTATGCAAGCGAGGCTGCCGTAGCCTTCGCTGATGAGTCGATGGAAGCCATTTGCTATTACGCCTACTGGGCCTCCACTGAGCTAGCACGGGAACGCGGCCGATACTCTAGCTACAAAGGTTCGTTGTGGGACAAGGGCATCATGCCGATAGACACCCTCGACATGCTGGCGGAGCAACGAGGCGGTTATGTAGAGGTTGATCGCACAAGCCGACTCGACTGGGATGCACTGCGCGCCAAAATCGCCGTTGATGGCATGCGCAATTCCAATTGCACCGCCATCGCACCAACAGCCACCATCTCCAACATCATTGGGGTAGACGCGTCGATCGAGCCCTGCTTTGGCAATCTGTCCGTGAAATCCAATCTGTCGGGCGAGTTCACCATCATCAATGGCTACCTAGTCCGCGATTTGAAGCGGCTTGGACTGTGGGACGACGTGATGGTCATGGACCTCAAACATTTTGACGGTTCACTCGCACCTATTGACCGTGTGCCGGCGGAAATAAAGGCGCTCTACGCCACGGCCTTTGAAGTGGAAACGACCTGGCTTGTGGAAGCCGCTGCACGGCGGCAAAAATGGCTCGACCAAGCGCAGTCGCTCAACATTTACATGGCTGGTGCGTCGGGCAAGAAGCTGGATGACACCTACAAGCTTGCCTGGATCCGTGGCTTGAAAACCACCTATTACCTGCGGACCATGTCGGCCACGCATGCAGAAAAGTCCACGGTCGCAGCGGGTCGCATGAATGCTGTTTCTTCCGGGCAAGACTCGGGGGCTACGGTTGCCATGAGTGCCATGGAGGCCGCCGTTGCAGCGGCGAAGCTGCAAATGGCATCCGGCCCGGCGACGGACATCAAATTTTGTGGCGTCGATGACCCGACCTGTGAGTCCTGCCAGTAGTGATCAAAACCAACCGAATCAGCCGATCACGCTGCCGTGACACAACACATCGCTATCAGACACGCCTTGATGTGAATGAATCCTTTCAAATTCAATTCACTCATTTCATAATTCGGCGATTGGACTATTTATGTTGACCTGGGACGAAGAAGTTAAACCAATGCCGCGAATGCCTCAACCTGATGCTCCATCAGGTGGCCAGGCCATGGTCTCTGCCGCCAGTCGGGCGGCTCCACAGGTACGGCATGATGGCGCACCTGTGCCCGGCCTAGGGACCCGTGCAACAGCAACTACCAGCACGGGCAGTCCGCGCCGCGTGAACGCCGCTGACAAGCGCATCATCAACGGGCAGACCGACGTCAATCAGCTGGTTCCTTTCAAGTACAAATGGGCATGGGAAAAATACCTGTCAAGCTGCGCCAATCACTGGATGCCGCAAGAAGTCAACATGACGAGGGACATTGCCTTATGGAAGGATCCCAACGGGTTAACCGAAGATGAGCGGCGGATCATCAAGCGAAATCTGGGGTTTTTCGTGACCGCAGATTCGCTGGCGGCCAATAACATCGTACTCGGTACTTATCGACACATCACGGCCCCTGAGTGCCGCCAGTTCCTGTTGCGGCAGGCTTTTGAAGAGGCGATTCATACCCACGCCTATCAATACATCGTCGAATCTTTGGGCCTTGACGAAAGCGAGATCTTCAACGCCTATAACGAGGTGCAGTCGATCCGCGACAAAGACGAATTTCTGATTCCTTTTATCCAGGCCATCATGAACCCCGAGTTCAAGACTGGCACACCAGAGACTGATCAGACACTCCTGAAGTCACTGATCGTGTTCGCCTGCCTGATGGAAGGTTTGTTTTTTTACGTTGGCTTTACCCAGATCCTGGCGCTGGGCCGCCAGAACAAGATGACCGGTGCAGCAGA